>JBJHDE010000203.1:0-8753 GCA_050486385.1 Planctomycetales bacterium
GTATCGCAGCTTTTCCCACGATCAGGGGCAGAGCTGGACCAAACCGCTACGGACGAACTGTCCCGACGCCACCTCCAAGGCCCACGGCCTGCGGCTCGGGGACGGTCGCTACGTGCTGGTCTCGAACACGAATCCGCGCAAACGCGATCCCCTGACCCTGGCCGTGAGCCGCGATGGCGTGGTGTTCACCCAACTGTATTATCTCGTCGGCGGACGCCATGTCGATTATCCCCACGTTCTGGAGCATGACGGCTCGCTGTTCGTGGCTTTCGCCGGACGCAAGCGAAGTGTCGAAGTCTTGAAGATTGCCCTCGACCAAATCGCTGATCCAGCCCCCAGCCCACCGCGCGAGTGAAGTCGAGGCTTCATGAGTCCGTCGGACCCCCGAGACACGATTGCTTCCTGCAAGAGTCCATCCACCTCCTTCTTCATCAACGCTTGTCCCGGGAATGTTTGCCATGACTCGCTTTTGCCCGTTGCTAACCGTGGTCGGCTTGCCGCTTGTGTGGGTTTTGCTGGCGGGAGGGGTGAACGCCGACGAGCCACAGCGGCGGCCCAACGTCGTGGTGCTGTTGAGCGATGACCTGGGCTGGGTCGATCTGGGCTGCTATGGCGGGCCGGTGAAAACGCCGCATCTCGATGGACTCGCCGCGCGGGGCGTCCGCTTCACGGATTTCTATTCCGGTTGCGCGGTCTGCTCGCCCTCGCGGGCCACGCTGCTCACCGGGCGCCAGCACTTGCGGACCGGTGTTTACAGTTGGATTCACGATGGCCAACACCGGATGCACCTGCTGGAGCGGGAGGTGACACTCGCCAAGCTTCTCAAGCAGCAGGGCTATGCGACCGCGCATTTTGGGAAATGGCACCTGGGCTTGCCCTCGCGGCGGTTTGAGAAACCGACGCCCACCGCACACGGTTTCGATGACTGGTTCGCCACGGCGAACAATGCCGAGCCCAGTCACCACAATCCCACCAACTTCATCCGCAACGGTCAGCCGGTCGGGCGCCTGGAAGGGTATTCCAGCCCGTTGGTGGTCGACGAGGCGATCCGCTGGCTGGACGAGCACGATTCGTCCCAGGCGCCGTTTTTTCTGAACATCTGGTTTCATGAGCCGCACGCCCCGCTGGCGGCTCCCCAGGAGTTGGTGGCCCAGTATGCCGCCGACCGTCCCCAAGGCGCCCTCTACTCGGCTACGATTCACAATACCGATCTGGCCGTAGGGCGTTTGCTGGCCAAACTGGCCGAGGTCGCGCCACCCGAGGACACGCTGATTGTGTATGCCTCGGACAATGGCAGTTACCGTCCCGATCGGGTCGGGCCGCTGCGGGGCCGCAAGGGCATGAATTGGGAGGGCGGCCTGCGTGTGCCCGGCATTGTGAGTTGGCCGGGCGTCGTGCGGACCGAGCATGTGGAATCAACGCCCGCCGGCCTGGTCGACGTGCTGCCCACCCTGTGTGGTCTGCTGGGGATTGAGCCTCCGGCCGATGTGCAGCTCGACGGGGCCGATCTCACGCCGCTGCTGCGCGGCGAAGGCGAGCAATCGTTCACACGCCCGCAGCCCTTGTTCTGGCACCTGTACAAGAGCCGGCCGATCGTCGCCTTGCGCGACGGGCGGTACTCTCTGGTGGCCGAGCCCGACTACGAGTTGTCGACCGACAACCTGTTCCGCGAGGCGTGGATCCCGCAGATTCGTGAAGGGGGCTACACAAACTATCAGTTGTTTGACCTGGAGGCCGATCCCGGTCAGCAGCACAACCTGGCCGACGCGCATCCCGAGGTGCTTGCACGGCTCCAGGCGGCCTTATTGAAGATCAATGCCAGCATCATGGCCGAAGCAGTCGAGTGGCCCGCCTCGGAGTCGAGCCCCTGACCCCGCGGGGCGATTCCCCGACGCACTTGCTTACTGATCGTGGCCTGCCATACCGACGCTCGACTCGGGGAATCCCCAGGATTTGCCCCGGCTCGGGCGTCGCGTCTTTGGGGAATCTTCACACGCGCAATCTTCATAAAGCGCGGACGATCCACGGTGCCTGGCGCTGTGGGTCGCATCCATAATTGGGGGCGTGCCGGCCTGTCGGTGGGAGCCCTGCACAGCTTGTCGCAGGCTTCCATAAAGACACGATGAAACCTTCGCGAAGATTTGGGATTCCGCCTTCCGCCCCTGGCGGTCGCATGGTTTCATTCTCGACAGTGCAGGATTCACCGATGGTGGAGTATCCACCAGCACTTGGGGGCCGGCCTCCCCGGTCTCCAAGAGTCCTTCACTCTCACCTTTCGTGAGTTCACCAGCCTACCGACTTCCGAGCACTCACAACGCCGGAATCGCGGTATGGCGTGTCGTGTTCCAGCGTCGCGTCGTGTCGTGTTGTGTTGTGTTTCTTCTGTGTTCGGCTTAACAAACGAGTTGCTGTCATGCCCGCGATCTTGCGTCGTTTCGCGTCCCTGTTGCGCGCATCTCGAAAGCATCGCCCCGAGACTCAACTGTCGGTCGAGACCCTCGAGCCGCGGGCCATGCTGGCGGCGGACTTGTTCATCAGCGAGTACGTCGAAGGCAGCCAGAACAACAAGGCCCTCGAATTTTACAATCCCACCGAGCAGGCGCTTGTGCTCAGCGAGTACGTGCTCGAAGTCTATTTCAATGGCCAGACCACGGCCGGGGCGAGTTTGAACCTGGGTAGCCTGCAGGCCACCCTGGGCGCGGGCGAAACGCTGGTGATTGCCCACGCGGGCGGGGTTGAAGACATGCTGGCCCGCGCCGATCACACCATCAACGGCGGTGTGATGGCCTTCAACGGCAACGATGCCATTGTTCTATCGCGGGTCACTACGCTGGGTACGGGCCTGGTGGGTTACTGGGATTTTGAAGCAGGCTTTCAAAACGTGCTGGGCGGTGTACATGGCACCGGCGTTAATGGGGCGGCGACCATTGCCGATGGTGGCCTGGCGGGTGGGGCGATGTCGTTATCGGCCCCGGACAACCAGCACATGAACGTTGGGCTGGGGTTCGGCGGTGGCGGCGACGGCGAGACCGATCTGGGTTTCAATTTCACGATCAGCGCCTGGTACAACCTCAACGACCCACCGGCGGCCAACGGCTCGAACCGGTACTTCGTCTTCGAAGCCGAGACCGACTACGACGTCTCCTACGGCGTGCGGAACTCCAGTGTCGGGGTCGCGGGCATCAACGATGGCCAGTTCTTTTCCAATCAGCCGTCGGTCAATTTTATCGTCGCCGACGCGGCGGTGGGCGGGTGGCGGCATGTGGTGATGACCGCCGAATTCAATGCCAACAACACGGTCACCCTGCGTGGATATATTGACGGGGTGTATGTTGGAGATCTGAACGGGGGAGACGCGGCCAGCTTCTTTGACAGTGGCCTCAACTTTGGCGCGACCCGTAACTCGGTCACCAATCGCGGTTGGGACGGGCTGATCGACGAGGTCGGCATCTGGAATCGCACACTCTCGGCCGCCGAGATCGCCGAGATCTATGCCCAGGGCCAGGCGGGCTTCACGCCCATGGCGTCGACCCTGGAGTTTGGCAATCGGGTGGTGATCGATACCTTGGGCTTTGTGGGCGAAGATCCGGGTGACGCCTGGGTCTACGGCGCGGGCACGCCCGGCGAGCGGAGCACGATGGACCGCACCCTGCGGCGGGCGATTGGCACCACGCAGGGCAATCCCGAGGGCTTCACCATGGAGCCGCCGGCCGATCGGTTCATTCACATGCCGAACAACTCGGCCTTTCCCGATATTTTCGCCCTGCGAGAGCAATGGTACCAGCTTCCCATCGACACCTTCGATGGCCTGGGCGTCGCGCCCGATGTGGCTCGGCCCACGGCCTTGGACGACGCCTTTGAAGTGGACGCCGACCAGTTGTTGATCATTCAGTTTGCCGATTTGTTGGCCAACGATTATCAACTGGCCGCCTACATGATCGCCACGCAGCATGCGAATATCACGATCGACCAGTTGACAACCTCCAACAATGCGGCCAATGCCAGCAGCCCAGGGATTGCGATCAACCTGCTGGACGGCACGACCAGCCAGTTCTCGGTGCTGCCCAACAGCAATCGCGGCGATTACCACGTGCGGATTGGCGTCAACGGAAGTAACAATCCAACCGAAGGCATCCTGATCACCGCCGTTCGCTCGAATGGCGAGGTCCTGGCCAGCGCAAATGCCGGTTGGGATGGGCGATTGCAGCTAGGAACCACGGCCGTGGAGATCGCGGCGGGTGGCAACTGGTACATCCCCCTGCACTTGCCCATGCAAAGCAGCAGTGTCGAGTACAACGCCGACGTCGCCGCGGCTTACTTTCCCTACGAGCGCTTCCTGGGCGGCTTTGCCGGTAACTCAGACAACGCAGGCGCCCTCGACAGCTTCGTTGGTCACCCGGCCCTGCGATTGATTCAACAGTCGGATACCGGCGACTTCCGCTTCCAGCAGGGTGTGGACGGCTACTTCGGCACGCTGGACGGCCAGATCGATCGCCTTGGCTTTCGGACCGAGGTGCAGGCCGCCTACATCGATGGGGACGGGACCGGTTCTCCCAGTCAGATGAATCAGCAGCAGGGGCTGATGCGTTTTGATGACATTATTGGCGAAGCCGCCGGGCAGATTCCGGCGGGAACCGAGATTGCCTACGCCCGCCTGATCTTGACGACGGTCAACGGTGGGAACTCGCCGACCAATGGCATGATCGGCGTCCATCAGATGCTTGTGCCCTGGGACGAGACCACGACCTGGCAGGACTTCGGGGGCAACGGTCCCGACCTGGCCGACGGCGAGCTTGGGCCGCTTTCCGCCATGCGGTGGAGTATGCAGAACGGCGAGATCGGTTACTTCGACGTGACCGGCATCGTGCAGAACTGGCTCAACGGCGACGAGAACTTCGGCATGGCCATTGTGCCGTATACCAACGACGGCTGGCAGATGTACTTTTCGAACGCCGACAACCCCGAGTTCCGTCCGGTGCTGGAGGTCTTTCTCCGCGAGCCGGGCGAGCAGGGCATCCTGGCCGATCAGGGCCGGGGCCACGCGGCCCTGCGGCTCTACGAGCACGATAGCCAGGGCAACGGCGTGCTGCTGACCAACGGTGGAAAGAACGAGAACAACTACACCAACCACCTGGCCAACCCCGATGGAAGCTGGCTGATCATTGTCCGCGACAATGGTCGCAACCGGCTGACGGCCTCGTTCCCCGAGCAGGACCCGCTGGCGTTCGTGTACATTCCCGAAGGCACGCCGAATGCCGTGATGGGGCGGGTCGACGGCAACGCGAATATCCTGACCCAGCAGGGCGATTTCACGATCGAGAAGATCGGCACGGGCACCTTCCGGTTGACGATTGCCGGGCAGACGCCCAGCAGTGGCGTGTTGGTGATCACGCCCGAGGCCGAGGGCGAGCATGACGATAACATTCTGACCTACCAGGCCGATGGCGACGGCTGGATCATTCAGTCGCACGATCTTCCCTTCGCGCCGCCGGCTGTCGGGGTCACGACGTCGCCCAACCTCGAGGATGTGGGGTCGGTGGCGATGATGTCGTTCGCCTTCCTGCCGTTCGAGGCCCAGGTCTTGGAAGAGTCGGTCGAGGTGGCCCAGGTCAGTACCATCAGCGAGCTGGGAGCCACGATCACCGTTCACGATGGCTTCATCCGCTACGACGCCACGACCTCGGCCATTGTGCAGAGCCTGTTGGCCGGCGAGACGCTGCAGGACACCTTCACCTACACCATTGTCAATGCCGCCGGCGTAACTGATACGGCCACCGTGACCGTGACCGTGACGGGAACCAACAAGGCCCCGTTCGTCGTGCAGACGATCAATACCAACAATGTGATCGAAGACGCGCCGCCGACGGTGATTGATCTGTCGGGCGTGTTCGGCGATCCCAACGACGGCGACTCGTTCACCTACGCGGTGTACCTGACCAGCCAGCATGTGCTTGCCGCTCAGGTCAGCGACGCGACCTTGACGCTGAGCTACCTGCCCGATCGGCATGGGCAGGTCAAAGTCACGGTCGTGGCCACCGACAGCGGCGGGCTGTCGGCTTCGAGTTCGTTCTTTGTGAATGTCGCCAGTGTCAACGAGGCCCCGCAGATCGTGGCGACGCCCAACCTGGGCACGACCGATCAGCTCACACAGTTCAGTTTCCTGCTGAGCAGCTTGTTGGACAACGTGATCGACGTCGACAATTTCCTGCTGAGCGAGCACGGCAATATCGGCGTGATCCAGATCAACACCGGCAACAATCAGGCCGGCAGCGCCGATCCCGGCATTGAGATCTGGATCGAGAACGGCACCGGCGAGTTCTTCCTGCGATCGGATGGCCGCAGCGACCGCGGCGACTATTATCTTCAAATTGGCAACACCTGGACCAACGATTACGCCAGCGGCATTGTGCTGGGCAGCATTCGCACCAATGGGGTCGACTGGGGCCAAGGCCAGGGATTCCAGACGGGAATCGTCGGCATTGCGCCCAGCAATGGCGGGCACGTGCTGCGGTTGCAATCCAGCACGAACAGCGGCGAATACAACGATCAGGTCGCCGCCGTGTACCTGCCCTATGGCGATTGGCTGAGCGGTCGGGCGGTGCGGAACACCACGACTGGGGCGTTCACGTCGCTGGACAACAACTCGGGCCTGACCCTGATCACCCTGTTGAACGCCAGCTTCCAAGACGGAGTCGGCGGCTACGGCGGAACCGTTGACGTGGGGCTGGCCCCGGGCTTGGCCGTGGGCGATGGGGCGGCGACTCAGACCATCTCCATTGCGGGCGGTGGCAACAACCAGCAGGGCCTGTTTCGCTTTGATCAACTGTTCGGCGATGGCCCAGGCCAGATTCCATTCGGGGCGACGATTCACTCGGCTTCGTTGGTGTTGACCTCGACACCCGACTCGGGGACGGGCGGGGCCAGCGTGCATCAAATGCTGCTGCCGTTTGATGCGATGACCCAATATGAAACCTTTGGCCCGTCGGGGCCTCAGGTGGGTGTGCATGTCGGCGAGGCCCTCGATGCCTTTGGGCCGGTTACGCCAGGGGCCGCAAGCACCGCGGATGTAACCGCCGCCGTCGAGGCGTGGGCCCAGGGGGCGGCCAACCA
The DNA here is from genome assembly GCA_050486385.1 of Planctomycetales bacterium. Lineage (GTDB taxonomy): Bacteria > Planctomycetota > Planctomycetia > Pirellulales > Pb10988 > JBJHDE01. Next base: position 7,111 of record JBJHDE010000203.1, read on the forward strand.
CGGGCTGAATGTCCGCGGCCTGTCGGGCGATGCCTGGAGCGTGTACTCGGCCGATGCCAGCGATCCCGCCGTGCGGCCCCAACTGGTGATCAATTACTCGCTGGGCGGCAACCTGCTGGCCACGGGCACCACGGGCGAGTCGATCCTCAGCCTGCCGGGCATCGATTCGCAAACCGATGGCGTGCTGCTGGTCAATGGCGGCGTCAATGGCGACACCTATGCCCTGGCCCAGGCCAACGACGATGGCACCTGGACCGTGGTCACCCAGCACAATCGGTTGGGCACGGCCCAGAACCAGTCGTTTGCCTTTGCGTTCATTCCGCATGGCACGCCCGGGGTGACCAGCGGCAAGGTCACTGGCAACGCCCAACAACTGCTGTCGAGCGGCGTGTACCAGGTGGCGGCGCATCCCGAGGGCGGCATCCGCCTGACGATTCCTGGTCATACGCCCGAGTCCGGAGCGTTGATTCTGTCGGCCGAGGGTGGCGGCGTACTGAACGCCAACAACATTGTCACCTACCAGGCCGATGGCGATTCGTGGTGGATCGTCTCGCGAGACATCAGCACCGGGCAGATTGAAGACGTGGGCAGCGAGCCGATGGTCTCGTTTGCGTTCTTTGCCTACGAGCAGCAGCCGCTGGAGATTGTGTCGGTGATTCCCACCAGTGCCCTGGGCGGTTCGGTCTCGGTCGTGGATGGCGAAGTCGTCTACGATCCGACCAGCTCGCTGGTGTTCGGGAATCTGAGCCTGGGCACGATCATGGAGGATACAATCTACTATGTGGTCAGCGATGGCACCGGCGGCGTGGCGGTGGGCAGCGTGACGTTGACCGTGGAAATTGTGAACGTCGCGCCGGTGCTGGATAACAGCGGCGACCCGAGCCTCACGACCATCACCGAGGACGATCTCGACAACCAGGGCAACACCGTCGCCGAGATTGTGGGCGATTCCATCAGCGATCCCGACACCGGCAGTGTGTCGGGCATGGCCATCATTCAGGCGGCCGTGACCAGTGGGCAAGGCACCTGGCAGTTCTCGATCGACGGAGGCAGCACCTGGCAGGATGTTGGCAGCGTCAGCACAGACGAGGCCCTGCTGCTGCGGAGCCAGGATCGCGTGCGCTTCGTGCCCGATGGCGAGAACGCCGCGACTGGCAGCCTGACCTATCATGCCTGGGACCAGACCGGCGACTCGGCCGGGCAGCAAGGCACCTGGTTTGAGATTGTCGTCACCGGCGGCACTTCGGCCTTCAGCACGGCGGTGGACACCGCGACCATCAGCGTGACCGATGTCAACGACGCCCCGGTCCTTGACGATTCCCAGAGCCCGAGCCTGACGACGATTACCGAAGACGATGTCGACAACCTGGGCGATGCGGTCAGTGACCTGGTCGCCGGAACGATTGTCGATGTCGACACCGGGGCCGTCGAGGGCATCGCCCTGGTTGAAGCGGTTGTGACCGCAGGCCATGGCACCTGGGAGTTCTCCACTGATGGAGGCACCACTTGGCAAGCGGTCGGCAGCGTCAGCGGATCGGCGGCCTTGCTGCTGCGGGCCGAGGACCGCCTGCGCTTTGTGCCCGATACCGAAAACGGGGCCGCGGGCCGGTTGACCTACCATGCCTGGGATCAGACCGGAGCCA
>JBJHDE010000204.1:0-8751 GCA_050486385.1 Planctomycetales bacterium
TGAAGAACAACGAGCTGACCGATCAGAAACTGGTCATGGCCCACGTGATGGGCCATAACGATTTTTTCAAGTGCAATGCCTACTTTGCCGGCACGAACCGCAAGATGATGGACCAGATGGCCAATCATGCCCAGCGGGTCCGGCGGTATGTCGACCGATTCGGTTTGGATACGGTCGAGGAATTCATCGACGCCTGCCTGAGCCTGGAGGACCTGATCGACCTGCACGCCCCGGGCATCCGTCGCTATCGCCCGCCCGAGCCGGCCGAGTACTCGGCGCTCGAAGACGGAGTCGACGTGGCTCCGCAGCCCGGCAAGTTCCAGGCCAAGCACTACATGGAGCCCTACGTCAATCCGCCCGAAGTCCTGCGGGCCGAGGCCGAGGCGATTGAGGAGAATCGCCGTAAGCAGGATACCAGCACGCGGTTTCCGCTGGAGCCCCGCCGCGATGTGCTGCTGTTTCTACTGGAGCACGCGCCGCTGAAGCCCTGGCAACTGGACGTATTGAACATTGTTCGCGACGAGGCGTACTACTTTGCCCCCCAGGGGCAGACCAAAATTATGAACGAGGGTTGGGCCAGCTATTGGCACAGCACGATGATGACCCAATCGTTGCTGCACTGCCGCGAGGTGGTCGACTACGCCGACCATCACTCGGGCACGATGGCCACCCAGCCGGGACGGCTCAATCCTTACAAGCTGGGGATCGAGCTGTTTCGCGATATCGAACAGCGCTGGAACCAGGGCCGCTTCGGCTCCGAATGGGAAAATTGCGACGACTGGCGGGTCAAGCAATCCTGGGATACCGCCGCCGGCCTGGGGCGGAAGAAGATCTTCGAGGTCCGCCGGATTCACAACGACCTGACCTTCATCGACGAGTTTCTCACGCCCGAGTTCTGCCGCGAGCAAAAGCTGTTCAGCTTCAACTACAACAGCGATGTCGATCTGTACGAGATCGAGAGCCGCGAGTTCCGTATGATCAAAGAGCGGCTACTGTTCAGCCTGACCAATATGGGCCGGCCTATCATCCAGGTCCGCGACGGCAACTTCCGCAACCGCAAGGAGCTGTTTCTCGAGCATCAGTACTCGGGCGTGCCGCTCCGCATTGACTACGCCCGCGAGACGCTGGAGAACCTGCATCGACTGTGGCGACGGCCGGTGCATATTGAAACGGTGTTTCACGATGTGGTGACCGTGCTGTCGTTTGATGGCCACGAGCATCGGCTCGACCAGGGGTATCGCATCGACGACGAGAACCTGAACTGACCGCCTGGCCGTCTCGACGACCGACCGTCGCGCACTAGCGTCGCTGCCGACTTCATTCATGACGAGCCGTCACTCGGCCCCAATCGTATCCAGGAGATCTTGCGATGAGCCTCAAAACCCAACTGCTCAGCCAGCTCGATGGACTGGGCTCGCCCTCTACGGGGCCGCACCTGCTGGGGGCCTCGGATGCCTCGGTCACCGCCCAATGCGAAGTGGTCGCCGTGGACCGTTTGGCACTGGCCTTCGATCACTTCACGGTCCTGCATGCCCCGCTGGCCGGCGCCGGCCTGCCGCGGCTGCAACGGGTGGCCCAGGCCCTGGCCGGGCGTTTGACCTACCTGCTGGAAGACATCACGCCCGTCGAGGTCGACTCCGAGGGCGTGCGCATTCAACTGCGGAGCAGCCCCCCGGCCCAGGACGGAACAACCATCCGCTATTACGAACTGCTGCTGCGAAGCGACGATGGCAGCATCACCCTGGCCCGCTACGAGGCGATCCGCGGCCAGCCCGGGCGGAGTCGCGTTGCCAGCGAGGTCACCCGCGAGGTGTTTGGCCGCCTGGCCGATGACTTGACCGGCCCCTTGGCCCCAGCGGCCTGAGTCCGCCGGGCCAATTGCCATCCCCGGCGAGTGCGGTATCCTACCCTTCGCCGTCCGCGAAACGGTTCGCCGCGTCCCCCGGGAATCCGCTGGGGGACGCGCGCGTGGCCGCCGTCGTGCCGCCGACACCACAGTTTGCCCCCTCGAACACGCCCACCGCCTGATGACTGACGAAACGGCTCCCGAGATCTCCTTCGAGCCCCGCGAAGGCTGGCATTGCAGCCACCTGTACTACCGGTTCAATCGGGCGGCGCTGGCGGGATTGTCGGCGGCCGAGCGCGCCGATGGCGCGGCCGAGTTGATTCGCGTGGTCGATCCCCAAGCGGCCCACGCCCCGCGACAGATTCAGCTCTCGATTGTGGCCGGGCACAAGGCCGACTTTGGGCTGATGGTGCTCGACCCCAATCCGCTGGTGGTCGACAACCTGCATCAGCGGCTGTTGGCGGGTCCGCTGGGTGTGGCCCTGGAACCGACCTACAGCTTTGTCAGCGTGACCGAGGTCAGCGAGTACGTGCCCACCGTCGAACGCTACGCCCAGCGATTGGTGGCCGAGGGCGTGGCCGAAGGCAGCGAGGCCTACGAGGCCAAGGTCCGGGCCTACGCCGCACGGGAAGAGATCATGCGGAAGCAGCGGCTCACGCCCGAGCTGCCGCCCTGGCCGAACATGTGCTTCTATCCCATGAACAAGATCCGCTGGCCGGGGGCCAATTGGTACACCCTGCCTTGGGAAGAGCGGAACGAATTGATGGCCGAGCACGGCCGCACGGGCATGACCTTTGGCGGGAAGGTCACGCAGTTGATTACCGTGAGCTTTGGCTTTGACGACTGGGAATGGGGTGTCACGCTGTGGGCCAAGCGGCCCGACAGCCTGAAGGACATCGTCTACCGCATGCGGTTCGACGAGGCCAGCGCCAAGTACGCCGAGTTCGGGCCCTTCTACATGGGCTACCACGCCTCGGCCGAGGACATGCTCAAGCACTGCCGGGTGATCGAAGGCTTTCCGGCCTGATTGACTCCCCAGTTTGTGGTTCATGCCGTCGGTTGCGGGACCGCCGGCAGAGGCTCCAGCAGCGGTTCGCGGTCGATTCCTCGGGCCACCTGCCACCAGGCCACGACCCACACCGCGGTGATGACCAACTTGACCTTGAACATCACCACACCCGCCACCTGCTTGACCGCCCAATCCACGGCCGTATCCGCCACGGCGGATTGGACGCTCATAAACGGTTCAAGCCACAGCACGAACAGCGAGGCCAACAGCACCACGGTGAGCCCCTGCTTGGCCAGGGTTCGTGATCGCAGTGCGGGAACGAACACCGCTGCACCAATGGCCAAGACCACCCAGGACAACAGCAGCCGAAGTTCTGGAACCCCCGAGTAGAAGCCACCAAAGATGTAAACGCCCATCATCGACGAGAAGTAATCGGTGAACCCTTTCTCCAGGGCTTCGTAAACGGTATTCGTCGATCGACTGCTTCCGATCTGGAACGCCAGGCCCGAGATCCATCCGAAGGCCAGCCATCCCAAGGCGAACTGCACCCGCCGCCGTTGGGGCCATTCCAGCCACCGCCAGCAACGGTAGGCGATCAGCCCATAACCGGCCAGTCCCAAGGCCGCCAGGCCGGCGATCGCGGCGGGCACCCCCAGCACACTGGCCAAGAGATTCTGGCTGGCCGCGTAGGCCGTAATCGCCTGCGAGCCCTCAAGCACCGTCGTTCTCGCAGGGCCCAGCAGCAGGGTCAGTCCGCCGAACAGCGCGACGTTGGCCAGCACGATGCCCGCGACAATGCCGATCCAGGTCCAACGGCGATAGCGGCCCTCAGGGTTGCGACCATCGAGGTGCATCATCACCACGTACACCAACCCCAGGCCCACAGTCCAAGCGACGCCCTGGCTGGTTTCGACCAGGTCGGATTCGCGGACCCCAGCGATCAATCCCAGGCCAAAGTGCAGCACCAGCCCGCCGATCACCCCCGGCATGAGCATCAGCCAGGCGATCAATACCTGGTAGCCCAGGTGCCCTGGCGGGCCGATCCACACCGCCACGCCCGCGGCGATCAGCCCCAGCATGATGAGGCTGTTCAGCAGCAACGAAGGGTGCGTGACCTCGTGGCGCTCCTCGCGCTGCACTTCGGCGGGCGCGGTCTCCCAGGAGCGATAGCCTTCCTCGTACTCCTGCTGAATCTTCGCCCGTTCGAGGCTCCACAGCGCCAAGTGCCCCTGCATCGAACAGGTCGTGGCCAGCGCCATCAAAATGAACGTCAGCGTGACCAGGTAGCACACAATGCCCGTCAACCGCATGACTTGCTTCTCCCGAGAAGAGGACGCACCACTGGGGGCGTCACCGCGCCTGGGGTGCGTTTCCCTGGCGGAAACGCCTTGGCCAAGACGCGGGACCCGGGACAGTGCGCAGAACGCCCGCCGGGTCGGTCACACGGGAGAGAAGATTTTTTTGGCCGTGGGAGTCCTCGGCCGTGAGGGCGATGGCTCAGCCCTGGCCGTTGCCGGAGGCCTCGGTCGCGATGGGCTCCATGACAATGCCGTGCAGGTTGCCTTCGCGGAAGGCGGCGGCCATGGCCTGGGGCACCTCGGCCTCGGCCAGCAGCACCTGGGCGCGGTTGAACTGGACTTCGGCCCGCATTTCCTGTTCGCGGGCCACGGCGAAGGCCCGCCGCTCTTCGGCCTTGGCGCGAGCCACGCGGACGTCGGCCTCGGCCTGATCGGCCTGCAGGCGGGCCCCGATGTTCTCGCCCACGTCGATGTCGGCGATGTCGATACTCACAATCTCGAAGGCCGTCTGGGCGTCGAGTCCCCGCTCCAACACGGCCTTGCTGATGCGGTCGGGATTCTCAAGCACCACCAGGTGGCTTTCGGCCGAACCGATTGAAGTGATGATGCCCTCGCCCACGCGGGCGACGACCGTGTCCTCGGTGGCCCCGCCGATCAACTGGTCGAGGTTGGTTCGCACCGTCACCCGGGCCCGCACCCGCAGCTCGACGCCGTCTTTGGCAATCGCGCTCAAGAACCGTTTGCCGCGGTTGGGGTCGGGGCAGTCGATGACCTTGGGATCTACGCTGGTCTGCACGGCATCCAAGACGTTGCGGCCGGCCAGATCGATGGCCGCCGCCCGGTCAAAGTCCAACGGCATGTTGGCCCGAAACGCGCGGATAATCGCATCAATCACCCGGGGCACATTGCCGCCTGCCAGGTAGTGGGCCTCCAGGCGACGGGTCGTGAGTTCGCGATTCCGCTTATCGGCCAGTCCGGCCTGCACGGCGCGAATCTTGGCCTGGACAATCACCTTGGGATTGACCTTCCGCAGGCTCATGCCCACCAGACTGATCAGCCGCACCCGGGCGCCCGACATAAACGCCTGGATCCACAGGGCACCGTAGTTGAAGAACACAACCAACAGCACCAGGCCCAGCAAGCCCAACAGGCCCAGGCCGATAAACACCAAGGGATTTTCCATCGCGACAACCACATGCGTTCGAGGAGGAAGTCGCCCGGGCCACGCCACTGGCAAAGCGGCCGAGCCCGCTGCTCACGTCAGAATAGCTCAACCTGCCCCAAGCGACTAGCCACCGCTTCCCCAACCCACCAAGTTTTCTCATTCCGACGGGTGGGCTCGTCACGCCCGCACCACCCGACCCGCCCCCACCGTACAGCCCGCCGTGGCGTTGCGGGTGTCGATCACCAAGGGGCAGTGGTCGACGATCCGCTGGTAGTCGAAGGCCCGATGGTGGGTGCAGATGATGGCGGCATCGCGGCTGGCCAGCCAGGCCGGTTCCAGCGGCTGGCTTTCGAGCGGCGGAACCGAAAAGTTTCGCATCGCGGGCAGCCGGGGGATGTGCGGATCGCTGTAGCTGGTCTCGGCCCCGCGGGCCCGCAATTCCTCCAGCAACGGAAAGGCCGGGCTTTCGCGGGGGTCGTCGATATTCGGCTTGTAGGCCACGCCCAGTACGGCGACCTGGGCCCCCGAAAGGGCTTGGCCCTGTTCAGCCAGGGCCTGCTCCAAGCGGTCGATCACGTAATGGGGCATCGAGGTGTTGATCCGCCCAGCCAGCTCGATGAACTCGGCCGATTGCCCGCCGCGTTGGGCCAACCAGCTTAGATAGAAGGGATCGACGGGAATGCAGTGCCCGCCCCATCCGGGACCGGGATAGAACGGCTGAAAGCCAAACGGTTTGGTCGAGGCCGCGGCGATGACCTCCCAGATGTCGATGTCCAGGCTCTCGAAGACAATCTTGAGTTCGTTGACCAGCGCGATGTTGACCGCCCGATAGACGTTCTCAAGCAGTTTGCTGGCCTCGGCGACCTCGGGGCTGCTGGCGGCGACCACCTGGATGACGACCTGGCGATAGAGGGTCTCGGCCAGCACCTGGCTGACCGGGTCGAATCCGCCCACAACCTTGGGAATGCTCTGGGCCGAGAATCGCGGGTTGCCGGGGTCTTCGCGTTCGGGGCTGTAGGCCAAAAACACCTGCTCGCCCAGCTCGAAGCCCCGGGCCACCAAGCGGGGCGCGAGGTGTTCGCGGGTGGTGCCGGGATAGGTGGTGCTCTCCAACACGACAAGCTGTCCGGGCCGCAGGCTTTGGGCGATTGAATCGGCCGTGGCCAGCACGTACTGCAAATCGGGTTCGCGGTCGGGCGACAACGGCGTAGGCACGCAAATCAGCAGGGCATCGGCCTCGCCCAACCGCTGCATCTCGGTCGTGCAATCCAGTTGACCGGCGGTTCCGGCCGCGGCGATCCAGGGCCCGTCCAGGTGGGCAATCGAACAGCGGCCCTGCCGCAACAGCCCGACCTTGACCGGATCGGTGTCGAAGCCCAACACCGGGAAGCCGGCTTCCAGAAACATTCGCACAATCGGCAGGCCCACGTATCCCAGCCCGACCACGCCGACGCGCGCGGTCCGCTCCTGGAGCGCGTCGCGCAACCGCCGCGCCGGCTCACTCAAACGAACAGCGGAAGGCTGGGACGTTTCATTCACAACCGCGGGAGTCTCCGAGAGAACCGGGTGGATGCTTGCGTTCTCAAATTCATGCCCAACCGTGGTTCTTGTGGCTTGCCCTGCGCCTCGACGTTTCAACGGCTTTCGGCAGACAGCACGGCTTGCCAGCAAGCCGTGGCACACTTTTGTCAATCGTAGTCAGGCCACCCACAAGCATTCTCCCAAGCCCCAAAGGGGCGGCCCCAGAGATAGCCCAGGGTGAAACCCTGGGAGGGTTAAGCATTGTCCCAAGCCCCAAAGTTAGCCCAGGGTGAAACCCTGGGAGGTTGATTTTTGTCAGCAGAAACGGCAACTGCTCTCCCATGCACGCGGCATCGGAGAGCAGTCGACGTTGACTCTTCAACAGGCCAAACCTTAGGCGTTCAGTTCGACCTTGGGGCTGTCAGCGACGTTGACCCACACGTGGACGTGCGGCGCGCCGCGGAAGTACCACACAAAGCTGGGCCCTTCCAGCCGCCAGTTGTCCCAGACGCCGTCGTCGCCGATGTCGTTGCTGGAGTAGAAGGCCAGGCTGCACGCATCCAGGCCGCCTTGGGCATCCAGGCACTCGCGAACTTCCTGCCGGTCGATCTTGCGGAACGGTTCCAGCAACTTGGCCAGCACCTTCTGCATCTGCTCTTTCTGATCGGCCGACATCTCGCCAACCGACAGGCCCGGGAATTTGCCCTCGGGCCCCTGGAAGGCCACGGCCTGCTCGCGGGGCTGACGCGGCAACAGGGCCTTCTGCTGCTGCGAGCCGTCGAGCATTTGATACACCTTGTTGGCTTCCAGGGCCTGCGGCCAGTACACGTTGCCCGGATGCGTCGGCCCTTCGTTGAAGCCGTCGGCCGCGTGACCGTAGAAGATCGGCCCGCCGAAAGCCACATGCTCGGCGGTGTTGCCATCGCAGCGGATCGTCAGGTGCCGACCGGTCATCACAAACTCGAACTTGTCTTCGCCCGGATGGCCAAAGATGGCAATGTTCTGGTGCCGGCCGTATCCGCCCGCATCGCTTTTCAGCTGCTTCTCGATGCTGGGAATCCAGTCGGGATGGTACAGGCCCTCGAAGATGGCCCGAATCAGTTCCTGCTGGTCGGAGGTGTAAAAGTCGCTGCCGATGGTGTGGCTGTTGATATGCCAATTGTTGGCCACAAACGTCCGCAGCAGGCCACGGCGTTCGTCCTTGTGGTCCCAATCGTAGCAGATGGTCTTCCGCTGCTCGTCATTGAACGAGTCGTACAACAGCTTGACGTAGGTCTCTGGCGGCTTCCGCTCGGTGGGCGTCTCGGCTGCCGTGACGACACGGGGCAGCGAGGTGATTGCCAGCGCCGCTCCGCCAGCCTTGATGAAGTTGCGTCGCGAGGTCGAAGGGTTCATTCGAAGTTCCTGAGTCTGAGGGTGCCATCCGGCGCAAGGGGGGCGAGCCGCGGACCGCCACAACCGATCATTGTCGCCGCTCGGCGCGCGTCGATCAATAAACACTGGGCCCATTGCCCGAGTTTCGTTTCCCCAGCACTTCGCGGGCCAGCAAGGTGTGCGGCAGCAGCGGCTATGGCTCGGCCAGAATCTCGTGCAGCGGAAAGTGGAACGGGCCAAGCTTGCCCCCGTAATTGCCAGCCGTAATCTCCAAGATCTCGGGACCACAGGCCGCCTGGATTCCCACCCGCATGGCGGTGGCAATCGCCTCCTGGCTCAGCCCATCGATCACCAACTCGTACACCGCGTGGGCCTCGGGCGGTAGGGCCGAGTCGACTCTTCCCCGTAAGGTGGGGCAATAGGCCTCGTTGGTGCTGGCCCGCAGTCCCTTGTAGCGGCTGCCGACCTTGCTGCCGCTCCGCACGACCCCTCCTGGGAATGGCAGAATCACATCGCTCAGGGGAGCGATACTCGCCAC
>JBJHDE010000205.1:0-7751 GCA_050486385.1 Planctomycetales bacterium
GCGGAATCTCGACCTGTTTGCGAGTCAGGGCTTCGATCGTTTCCACGATGCCAGCGGCGAGGACAGCGGAATCGCCTTGGTGGGCGAAGTCCGTTCCGTTGGCCAACAAGGTCGGCTGGTGGTGCTAGAGATTCAGCCCTTGGGGGCCACGGGGCGAATCACCGTCGTCGCCCTCGGGCGTCGCGGTTTGGTTCAGGGCGACACGGCCGCCCTGGCCGGGCGGGTGATCGAGAATCCCAGCCAAGGGTTGCCCGGCTACCGAGGCGACAGCAACCGCCTGATCTTCGCCCCCCTGCTGCTGAAACTCAAAGAGGAAGCCGACCGCTGAGGCTTGCCCCCTGGGGTGGGCGTTGGCCCAGGGGCGGGCATCGCCCGAGACCCGGCAAGCCGCGCTCAGGCGACCCACGGGGCGCCAGCGGGCGGGTTGCTGGAGTGAGGCGGAGGCCTATAACGAGACGTTCGTTCGGTCGCCCTCCGACTCACTTTTGCTCCGAAGCATTGCGCATGGCTTTTTCCGATGAGAATTTTCCATCCGAGAAGGTGTCGGTGGTTCGGCTGTTCCCGCTGCCGAACTTCGTAATGTTTCCTGGGGTGTTGCAGCCGCTACGGGTGTTCGAGGAACGCTACATCGAGATGTTTGAGGACGCCCTGGCCACCGATCAACTGATTGCCATGGCCTTGCTCCGCCCCGGCTACGAGAAGGACTACGACCTGCGACCGACCATCTTTCCCATGAGCTGCCTGGGTCGCGTGGTGACGCACACCCGACTGGAAGACGGGACGTACAATTTTCTGCTGCAGGGTCTGGCCCGGATCACGATTCTTGAGGAGTTGCCGCCTCGCCGCAGTTTTCGCGAGGCCCAGGCCCAGCCGACGGCCGAGCAGTGCGGGGGCTCGTCGGCGGTCCAGGAGGACTTGCGGCAGCGGTTGGTGCATCATTTTCGCAAGCTTTGGCCCGCGGCCGGCCACCAGCAGTTGGATCAGCTACTGGGGGGCGATGTGTCGCTGGGGATGCTGACCGACCTGATGAGCTTTGCCGTGCCGATCGAATCGGCTGAGAAGCAACAGCTATTGGACCAGACCGACAGCGTGGCCCGGGCGCGGATGCTGTTGGACCACCTGGGGGCCGAGGATTCGGTCGACCTCGATCCCAGAAGCTTTCCGCCGGACTTCAGCAACAACTAACCATGCGGCCCCGCTGGCCAACATCACAACCGTCGCGTTGGTCCCCGCGGTGCCCGACCCACCGATGATCGTCAAGCTGTGTTGAGAGATTGTTGAGAATGAGCGATTCGTATCGAGTGCCACCGGATAACGGCGAGCTGGCCAAACTTGCCCAGGCGACCAACGACCTGGTGCGCGAAGGCGTGGATCTGGATCGGATCCGCCGCGCGGTCCGCGAAATTCTGGCCGCCGTGGGCGAGGATCCCGACCGCGAAGGCTTGTTGGAAACTCCCGACCGTGTGGCGCGGATGTACGCTGAGATCTTTGGCGGATTGCATCTCGATCCCGGCGAGCACCTGGAGAAGGTGTTTACGCAAGAGTACGACGAGGTCGTGTTGGTCCGCGATATTCCCTTCTCCAGCGTGTGCGAACACCACTTGCTGCCGATGATGGGCAAGGCCCACGTGGCCTATGCCCCGCGAGGCCGGGTTGTGGGGCTCAGCAAGCTGGCCCGTCTGGTTGAAACCGTCAGCCGACGCCCGCAGTTGCAGGAACGCATTACCGAAGACGTGGCCCGTTTGTTGGACGAGCGGCTGCAACCCAAGGGTGTGGCCGTGGTCATGGAGGCCGAACACACCTGCATGACCATTCGGGGCGTGCAGAAGCCTGGCAGCCTGACGATCACCAGCGCCATGCGAGGCATCTTCCGCACCAACATCCACAGCCGCGCCGAGGTGATGAGTCTGATCAACGGGCGTTGAGTGGCGTGGGTGGGGCGATCGCTCATCAGCGGCGGGGATGGATGGTGGGACGGGGCGTGATTCTCAGGAAGCGTGCCTGGGCCATTTCAAGCTGCAAGTCCTCGGCCAGTTCGTTGGCAATTTTCAACGCATCACCGCCCGATCCCGAAGTCGGAGTCAGCACGAACCGATCCTCATCTTGCTGTTCGATCGCGACCCGCTGGCTGTGATCCTCCGCCCACTGTTGCAGTTGGTGGCGTTTTTCCTCTCGCCCCTCTTCGACGCGGATCTCGGGCAGCGCGACCAGAGTGGCTCCCTGGGCGCGAAAGACCGGAAATTTCTGCTTGCCCTGAGGAAGGGCCGAACCGTCCACACGGACGAGTCGCAGATCGCCCGGCAACGCTTGGGAGCCACCTGGATCAGACCCACTGACAAAGTCTTGCTGATCGGTGACAAACAGATCGGAGGCCAGCACGAGGGGGATTCGATTCCCGCCGGCGTAGTAGTAGTCAACAGGGCTCGCCTCGTCCGAGGCGAGCCGTTCTTTCGTGTCCATAGTGCTCGACTCCTTGGGGGCGAACTGTCGCCGAGAGTATCAGAGTCTTCGGGCTGGTCGCAGAGCTGAGGCCGGATTCAGACGACCCCAGCCAAGAAGCCTGTTCGGCCGATGCGCCCCCACGCCCGCATCACTTGACCTTGGCGTCTTTCAGCCGGTAGAGCACCCAGAGGCGGTCTTCGTCTTCGATGGGGTCGATGTCGAAGGTGCCCTCAATGGTGATGGGCCGCACGGTGAAGCGGGTGGTCTGGCCAGGGGCGAGGTTGACCTGCATGCAGTCGTAGATGGGCGCCCCGGGTCCGAAGCAGCAGTCGAGATTGTGCCGCACGAAGATGAACTCGCGGATGCCGTCGGTGCGGAAGATGCTGCTCTCTTCGATCCAACCGCGAATCTCGACCCGCTTGCCGACCAGCTTGCGGATGTCGTCGGTCAGCATCTTGGGTTCGTAAGCGGCATCGGGCTTGATGTCGAACGACAGCGTCTCGAAGGTGATCGACCGCACCCCCTCGGTGTCGCCCACCAACCGAACCAGCCCGTCGGCAAGGTCGTGGCGGGTGGCCACCGCTGGGCGAATCCGTGGCCGCTGAGCGGCGGGCGCCGAGTCGCCCAGCCTGGGAACCGGCGATTCCACGGCCTGGGCCGGCGGTGCCTGTCGCGTTTCGCCAGGGCTCGCGGCCTGGAAAGCGTGGGGCGGTTCGAGGGGCAGGCCCAGAACCACGACACATCCAGCAAGGGCCAGGCCGGTGGCAACGGCGACGGCGGCAGGCAGGCGGATCATTGCGAGAACTCAGCCTCATCCAAGTGGTACAGGACCAGGCCCAGGTCGTCGTGGTTGGCCTGACCTTGGCCAACCCGAAACGTCCCCCAGACCTTGTGCTGCCACTGATTATAGCTCAAGAACACGTGATCACGCAGCGTCACTTGGATCATATCGCTCAAAGGCGGTTGACCGCCGAAGCAGCAATCGCCGCTATCGCGGCACAGCACGAATTGCTCAATGCCGTGAGTTTTCAAGCCGGGGTAGACATAGCCCTTGATGAAGACCTTCTGACCGTCCAGCTCGAAAGCCCGCTCGGGAATGCGGCCGGTCTCGGTGTCGATGCGGAGTTCGCGATAGTCGATGCGGATGTAGCCCTCGGGCACCTCGGTGGCGTAGACGAAGCCCATCCAGCTCCAGCCGCCCAACAGCACACCCGTGGCCAGTCCGATGCCGGCCCAAGCGAATCGCCCCCCGATGTACTCCTGGGGATAAGCCCGGATCGTCAGCAGCGAGCGGACACCCAGGCCAGCGGCCACCAGCGGCAGCACGGCGAAGGCCACGGGATTGAACAGGTTGATCAGCGGCAGCGACAGCAGAGCGACCACCGCCACCCCCAAACTGACTGCTGCCAGTCCGTGGAACTCGCGGTAGTTGGCCAAGTCGTCAGGCAGGCTGGCATCGTCATCAATGACCACCCGCTCGGTGGTGCGGGCTTTGTCCGTGAGCGGGGTCAATGCGGGTCGGGCGACGGCGACGGTGTCGGCATCGGACGGCTGCGTTTCACTGGCCAGACTCATGGCTCACCCCTGGGGTTCCGAAGCTCGCGTGGCTTGCGGTGTGTCCGCTGAAATCCACCCCCGGGTGCGGTTGGGCTGGTGGGGCCCGGCCGCGGTGGGAGGCTGATTCAGCAAGTTTGACACCTTGCCAATACGAAGGAAGCCGCGAAATGTTCGCGCCACATCAAGTGGGTCACCAGCGGCTCCGCACGCTTCGGACAACCCAAAAACTCGCCGAACCCACTCTGGCTCGGCCAGCCTCGCCCCCGGAGTCCGTCAGGGACGTTCGCTCAGTGCCTGCCCCACATCGGTGCGGTAGGCATTCAGTGCGGGTAAATAGCCCACGAGGGCCGCCAACACGATCAGTCCCGGAATCAGTACCAGCTCGACCGGCACCCAGTGCAGCACTCCGGCACTGGCCCCGGTGGCCTGTTGGACCAGCGGTCCCAACGAGACAAACTCGAACACGCCCACCCGCACGCCCGACCAGGTCTCGATCAGCGGGTTGAGCAGCAGCACCAAACCGTGGCCCGCCAGCCAGCCGACCACGCCGGCCATGACGCTCAGCAGGATGCTTTCCAGCAGCACAATGCGCATCACGGTGCCGCGTTGGGCGCCCAACGCCCGCATCACGGCGATATCGCGTTTGCGGTCGTTCATGGAATTGTAGATGCTGACCAGAATGCTGACCCCGCTGACCAGCACGATCATCAGGCTCAGGGCCAGCAGCAGCCATTGCAGTGGGCTGACGAAGTTGTTCATCAGCCGGGTGATCACGCCAATCGGGGCCACGGCCTGGGCTTCGAGGCCCTCGTTGATGCGCCGGGCCAGGGCTCCGCCGAACGGGCCCGAAGTCCGTACCAACAGCGCGGTGACCTCCCGCTGGCTGTCGGGCAGGGGCTCGGGGGCGTGGGCGTGGCCATGGCTGTGATCGTGGCTGTGGGCATGCGCGTGGGCGTGGCCGTCTTCGCCGGGTTTGGCGTGTCCCTCCAGCAAGTAAAAGCCTTCCATATTGACGAACAGCACGCGATCGTTCGCGGTGCCCGTCGGCTTGAGGATGCCCACCACGGTGAACTGATCGTCGTGGTGATGGTCGGCCCCCTCGGTCACGCCGTGTGTGGGCTCGAACTTGTCGCCGATCCTCAGCCCCGTGCGACGAGCGACCTCGGCACCGATCACACCCTCGAAAAACCGTCGGTCGCGGAAGTTGCGGCCCTCGGCAAATTCGAAGTTCCGGTCCTGAGAATACGGCAAGTCGAGCAGCTCGCTGGTGGTGCCCACCACGCGGTAGCCTTCGTAACTGTCGCCCAAGCAATAAGGAATGCAGTGCTGCACACTCCCGGCGTAGCGGCCTGCCACCGGTTGGCCATTCTCTTTGCGGGCGTGCGGGTGATCGGCCGGCAGAAAGTCCTGGTAAACCGTGTAGGGCAGATTGGCCACCGGCACGCTCAGGTGATACACCGTGTTGAGCACAAGCTGCAGGCGATCGCCCTTGGGGCCCACGATCAGGTTGTAGTTCAGCTCGACATTCCGCTTGAAGTAGTTGTCGATCACGCTCAGGGCCACCAGCGTGGTCACGACAAGCATCACGCCCAGGGCCATCGAGAGACACGTCAGCGTCGAGGCCAAGGCCCGTTGCTGAATGCTCCGCCAGGCGATCGTCCAAAGACTCATCGGGGGTTGTATCCTTACCTCGGGGAACCATGCCTGACTCGGGGAACCGTGCTTGCCTGATCCGTCGGTCGCGGTGGGCGAACTCAGGCGGTGGCGGCCACCACGCGATTGATCTGGTCGAGCTGTTCGACCCGACCAAATTGTCCGGCAACTTCGGGGCTGTGGGTCACCAGCAGCAGGGCCACCTGGTGCTCGCGACAGGTCGATTGAATCATGTCGATCACCTGCTGCTGATGGGCCGCATCAACACTGGCCGTGGGTTCATCGGCCAGAATCAACCGCGGTTGATTGGCCAACGCCCGAGCCACCGCCACCCGCTGCTGCTCGCCCACGCTCAAGGCCGCGGGTCGGTGTTGCAGGCGGTGTCCCAGGCCCACTTGTTCAAGCAATTTGCGGGCCCGAGCGCGGTCGGGCTTGCCGCCAAAGGTCATGCCGAGCAGCACATTCTCCAGGGCGGAGAATCCCGCCAGCAGGTTGAACGTCTGGAACACGTAGCCAATCTTCTCGGCCCGGACGCGGTCGCGACCGGCCTCGCTGGTGGTGGCCAGGTCGATGCCGTCCAGCACAATCCGGCCCGCATCGGGCCGCACGATGCCGGCCACCAGATGCAGCAGAGTCGTCTTGCCGCAGCCACTGGGGCCGACCAGCACACAGTGCTCGCCTTCGGCCAGGGCAAAGCGTTCGATCTCCAGGATCGGCAGCCGCCCTCCGCCCGGTTCGACGAAGCTCTTGGACACGTTCTCCAGTTCCAGCACGGCGGGGCTCCCTCGTGGGCCTCGGTCTGGGCGACGCCACCGATTTGGGCGACGACGCCTCGTTTTTGCAATCGTATTGCAATAGGATGGCCATACGGCGGTGGGTTGGCAAGGGTTCGGGCGAAAATTCGTGCAAACCGCCCGAAGCCGACCGTCGGGGCCGAGGACTCTTTCCTCTTATCCTGGGCATTCGATAGACTCATGGCAAGGCGGGTGCGGCCTCTGGGCGAACAGATCCAGGCAACCGCCCCCCGTCGCGTCAGTGCTCGTTCGAGTCGGGAGGATCGGCCAGGTGAGTACAACCAACGGCAACCAGTACCAGCGGCTCCGCGACGAGGCCGATCGCTTTGACGAGGGTCTCACCCGCTTGAGCTTGTTGGAGCAAGCTGCCGCCGAGGCCGATCGCCATCACGATCTGGATGCCGCCTTCGACGCCCGACTGGCCTTGATCGATTGTGCCGACTTTTGTGGGTCGGTGGATCGCATGCTGGTGGCCTTTGCCTGGTGCTTGGGTCAGTGCGACCGCTATCCGCAGCGATTCGACGAGTGGAAGGTTCTGTGGCACTACAAGTGGGCCGCGCCCCGCTTGCCGAACTTTCCCAACGTCAGCCGCGATCGCATTTCCGAGACCTTGGACGACATGAGTCGCCGATTCGAGCGGTTCGGGGCTGGCCAGCGGGCGGTGCTCAAGCTCCGCTATCGGATTGCCTGGCAATTGGGCGACCACGAAGATGCCCTGGAACACTACGAAGCCTGGCAGCGGGCCCCGTCCGATCAACTGACCGATTGCCCGGCCTGCGAACGCGATGATGAGGTGCTGTACCTGGTCCGCCGCGATCAGCCCGAGGCCGCCTGGCAGCGAGCCGACTCCATTCTCAACGGCTGGCTGTCGTGCAAAGACGTTCCCCGTTGCACCTACGAGTCGCTGCTGTTTCCCATGCTCTCGCTGGGGCGGCTGGACGACGCCAGGGGGCTGTATCGTAAGGCCCGGCTGTTGCTCATCACGACGGGCAGCCACCTGGTGTTTGCCTCGGAACTGATCGAGTTTCTCACGGTGACCGACAACCTGTCGCGGGCCCGCAAGATTGCCGAGCGGTTTCTGCCGCTGGCCCTGGCCGCCGTGGACCCCAGGGTGCGATTCGATTTCCACCGGGGAATTCGCTTGCTGCTGTTGCGGCTGCTGGCCACCGGTCCGGACTCGGTGCGGTTGGCCGCACCGTTGTCGAGGCCGTTGTCGGTCTCTGTGCCGTTGGCCGCGCCGTTGTCGGTGTCGAGGCCGTTGTCGGTCTCTGTGCCGTTGGTCGCGCCGTTGTCGGTGTCGAGGCC
>JBJHDE010000205.1:7761-8750 GCA_050486385.1 Planctomycetales bacterium
ATGAATTTGAGCAGGCCTTCAACGCCCGCAACGGCAACACCTACTTTTCCCAGCTTCGCACGCAGCGTGACGACTGGCTGGACCGCATTGTCCCCATGCCGCTGACGTGAGGACCGACGGTCACGCGGCCAGCGGCGTCTGTGGTGGGCCGCCCTTTACCGCAACACGGGTTGACCTGGCAGTTCAATCCGCCGAGCGAGCGATTGCAGGGCCTGCTGCATTTCGCCGGCCACTTCGTGCGGGGGGCGTTTGCCGACAAAGCGGTTGAGCGGGCGGCCGGTGTTGGACAGAAACTGCACGGTAGGAAAGTGCGTGACCTCGTGCCGTTGGCACAGATCGCCGGCCTCGCGGACGTCGACCACCAGGCAGACGAAGCGTTTGGACAGCCCCACGACCTTGGGGTGCCGAAAGCCCTCCTCGGCCAGCTCGTAGCAGTTGCGGCTCTCGGGATGGGCGAACACCACCATCAGCGGCTTTCCCTGCCGCTCGGCCCGTTGCAAGGCCTCAGCGTAGTCCCGCTCGCAGTGCAATTCGCCTTGGCTCAGGCGAATCGGTCCCCCGGGCACCTCGCTCGGGCCCTGCGGGCCGGGCGCCAGCCGAGGGCCATCGCAGGCAGCACCCAACAGCAGGACGCAGACCACCAGCCACAGGGTAGCGCGGGCCAGAGGACAAGCGGGTTCTCGACCCAATCGGCCCCCCACGCCTTCGCGGACTGGGCCGGGCTGGGGGCTTCGGGCGGGTAAGCCAAACACGGGGGGAATCACCGGGGGGACGGTTCTCGGGTGGGGGTGTAGGGAATCGAAACACCATCACCGTCGATTTCGGCGGTCCCCCCCAACGACCTTGAGCCGATTCTCGGTGGGTCGATTTGATGGGGGAATTGGATGGGGAGGCGGGGGCAGCGAGTTCCCAGGGTGTTACCCTGGGCTGGGATAACGGCCCCTTCAGGGCCGGAAAGCGGATTTCGACCCTGAAGGGGTCGTTCACGG
>JBJHDE010000206.1:0-8693 GCA_050486385.1 Planctomycetales bacterium
CAGTAGCACCGCGGCGGTGGGCTTTCAGCGGATGGCCCAGCAACAACACGAAGCCCGCCAGGCCGCCGATCGGGCCCGGGCGAAAAGCCTGCAACTGGCCGCACGGTTTGCAGCGCGGACCGTGGCCACGGAAATCGACTTGCGGTGGCGAATCCTCGAGACCGAGGCCGCCGACTCCGAGATCATTCACCTGTTGGCCGCCCACGAGGTCGACCCCCTGAACCAGGCCGATCAGGCCCGGGCCCAACACTGGCTGGATGAACGATTCCGCGAGCACGACGAAGTGACCCGCGCAGCAAGCTGGCTGCTGCTGGACAGTCGCGGCTGGAAACTGGCCCGCTCGCCCTCGGCCGAAACCATTGGCGACAACTTCTCGTTCCGCGATTATTTTCACGGGCTTGGCCGAAATTTAACAGTCGAAGAAGCCGCGACCATCGCGCCGTTGGATCACGTGCATCGCTCGATGGTGTTCAAAAGCCTGGTGACCGACAAAGACATGGTTGCCTTCTCGGTGCCCATCTGGAGCGGCCAACCCGAAACGCCCGACCACCGCGTGCTGGGCGTGCTGGTGATGACCGTGCATGTCGGCAAGTTTCGCATTCTTGAAGCCGGCCTAGAAAACGACCATGTGGCCTTGTTGGTCGACACCCGACCCGACCTGATCGACGGCGAGGTCCGCACCGGCCGGGTGCTGCAACATCCCCGCCTGGCCGACGCATCAAGCAGCGGTCAAGTTCACCGGTTGTCACGCGAGCAGGTCGCACGGCTGCAAACGCTCCGCGAGCGTCGGGTCGAGCGGAAGCTCAGCGACGACGAGACCCTTCCCGCCCCGGTGCTGCGTCGCTATCGCGACCCCCTGGCCGATGACGATCAGTCCGAGTGGCTGGCCGCCTTCGAACCCGTCTTCGTCCGTGGCCGTCCCATCGAGTTCAGCGATACCGGCTGGATCGTGATCGTGCAAACCACCGAAGAGTGAACCGGCTGGGGGATTGAAGTGGAACACACCCCGCAGGGACCAGTCGGTCAACGCCTTCTCAGGGTCTACTGATCCCTGAGTTCAACCCTTCCTCGCCGCTCCCGTGGCGAGCGACTGCGGTCTCGCTCCAGGCAGCCGCCTACCCGATCGCGGGCCCACTCACCGCAGCCATATCACCCGAGTGGGGCTTCGATCAGCCCCCACGAAAGATGTGTGTCGCGGTCGCTCGAAAAGAGGCACGAGCCATGGCTTGACAGAGTCGCGGAATCCGATGAGAATGCGTCCTAGTCTCAATTGAGACTGAGTCTCAGTATCTGTGGTTCATCCGCAGTCCCCGATGCCTCGTGTTAGGACCCCTCCTCCGATGAGTCGCCCTCTTTCCTTGCGAGCCGGTTTCACCCTGATCGAATTGATGGTGGTGATGGTCGTGATCGCAATCCTGCTGAGCCTGTTGCTCGTCGGGGTGCAGTCGGTGCGAGCAGCAGCTCGCAACACCTCCTGCAAGAACAACTTGCGGCAAATGGCCCTGGCCGTCAACAACTTCGAGACCTCCCGTGGCGTGTTCCCGCCGAGCTGGGCTCCCACCCGAGCGGCCGCCGACGGCAGCATTAACGGTTGGAGCACCCAAGCCCTGTTGTTGCCGTATTTGGAGCAGCAGATTCTGCAAAGCGAGATCGACTTCTCGATTCCCTACACGCAATCGCCCCCAGTGGTGACGGCCGACGGCAATTCGCAAATTTTGGCCAGTATGCGGATTCCCACGTACCTGTGCCCTTCGGAGAAGCGCGACGAGGTCCGCACCAACGCCGCCGGCGAGCCCATCCACTACCCCCTCAACTACGGCGTCAACGAAGGCATCTGGTTCGTGTGGAATCCCGTCAACGGCAAGGGTGGCCCCGGCGCCTTTTATCCCAATAGCCGCTTGCAGTCGGGGGCCTTCCGCGATGGCATGAGCTTCACCCTGGCCCTGGCCGAGGTTCGAGCCTATCAGCCGTATTACCGCAACGCGGCCGCGGCGGCGACCGGCCTCGATGTTCCGCCCACCACCCCAGCCGCTTTGCAAAGCCTGGGCGGAGATTTCAAATCCGAAAGCGGACACACCGAATGGGTTGACGGCCGCGTGCATCAAATTGGCTTCACGACGCTGTTTCTGCCCAATGCCCAGATCCTGGGCACCGAAGGCGGTCGCGAATACGATTTCGATTGGACCAACCAACAAGAGGGCCGCAGCCCAACGGTGCCCACCTACGCCGCCGTCACCGCGCGGAGCTACCACTCGGGCGGTGTCAACGTGGCCATGATGGATGGCAGCGTCCGCACGGTGGACGAGCGAATCCACATCGGTGTCTGGCAGGCCCTCAGCACCCGAGCGGGCGAAGAGATTTTGCCCGACACGTGGGCCCGCTGATCGCGGCCCAACCACCACGGTCGATCATCTGACGAGGCATCCGGGATCCATCACAATCCCGGATGCCTTGGCTCGTCTCGGGGTTGGCCATTCAGCCGTCGGCCAGTCGACCGGCCCTCCCATCCGACGCCTTCACTTCGAATGGGGCTCCAACGCACGGCCAATCGCCTCGGCAATCGTCAGCGGCTCAATCGCAAACAACTCGCGGGCGGTGGAATCACGGACCACCGTGGGATTCTTCAACCCTTCGATCAAGTGCCGCCCCACCTCAAATGCCGCCGGCGTGACCAAGGCCAACCACAAACTGGAAAGATACGGCGTCAACACCGGCACCGAAATCAACCAACGACGCAGACCGCGTTGCCGGGCGTACTCGCGAATCATGTCGCCGTAGGTCGTGGTGTCCTGGCCACCGATCTCCAACACCCGCGATTCCGCCAACGGCAGCTCGCGGGCGGCCAGCAGATAGGCCAGCACATCGTCGATGGCAATCGGTTGGGTCGGCGTGTTCAACCAGGCGGGGCACAGCATCACGGGCAGCCGGTCGGTCAACGCCCGCACCAGATCAAACGATAAGCTGCCGTTGCCAATCACCAGCGAGGCCCGAAACTCAATGGTCATCGCCTGAGCGGTTCGCAGGATGCGGCCCACATCGTGGCGGCTCCGCAGATGGGGCGACAGGTCGGGATCGTCGTCGTCGCCCAAGCCGCCCAGGTAGATGATCCGCCGCACCCCGGCGGTGTCGGCCGCCGCCACGAACTGCTCGGCCGCCCGCTGATCGAGTCGCTCGAAATCGTCCGAGCCACTCATCAGGTGAACCAGATAGTAAGCCGTCTCCACGCCCTGCAAGGCCGACGCCAGGGTGTCGGCATCCAACACATCGCCGGCCACCACCTCGGTCGACTCGGCCACCCGACCCGCCAACTTGGCCGGATTCCGGGTCAGGCACCGCACGGGGCCGCCCAGACCCTCCAAGAGAGGCAATAACCTTCCCCCCACATAGCCTGTCGCACCGGTCAGCAGCACCCGCTGCCGGGGCGGGTCGGACGCGGGCGAGGAAGCAGGCATCGGGCGGGGTCCGTGTCGGGGGTGGCAGGAAAGTGGTCGCCAGCAAACAACTTCGGGCGACTGGCTGTGCATTCTACCGGTCCAGAGAAGCCGCCCGCCGCCCCAACCCCCCTTCAACCAGCCAAACCACTGGACAAATGTTTCACATGAAACAATCGATTTTGGGCCTGCCCTCGAGATCCCCGCTGCTCCGCCCTGGCATTCCGAACCGAACCCGCCCGCCCCGCCGCCATAACACCCCATCGAGGGACACCCCATCACACTGAACAATTGTTTCACGTGAAACATTCGGTTCTGCTTGGCCAATCCCCGCCCCCAAGCGTCCAGCCCGCGGGCCGCCAAGTGAGATGTCCCTGGATTGCAGAGCAGTGGCTGGCCTTGTTGGACGACGGGCAGCGACACGGGGTCGAGCAGGTTCGGATTGGGGTACGTATTGCCCGTTGCCGGGTCGGAGGGATGTGGGATATTGGGCGGCATACCCACGTCGCGAAGCAGCGTGGGCTTGACACCCGGCGGAAGTGTTCGCCACGCCGTACAATGCCTGGGGGGTTCCCACCCACACAGCTAATGGTGACACATGTCATTGGAAGAATTGATCAACGTCTGTCCGCCACCCGCCAATGTGATCAAGCCGCCGGGTGATCGGTTGTACTTGCCAGCCTGGCTGGCTGAACTCAACCTGGACTTTCTCTCCGACTTTCTGGAACTCTGCCAGGCTTACGGCACGGGACGTTTCTTTGGATGGGTACAGATCTATAACCCGCTGTTCCCTGTCTATCCAAGTGAGGTAACGTCCGACCGCAACTGGTTAGTGGAAAAGAAGCAATACGGTAGTTTCTTCATTCCGTTTCGTGTCTTGCCTCGAATGCCTGGGCTCTTGCCACTGGGCCACAGTGAGCCAGTTTCAATGTATTGGCTCATCGACCGTGGACACAAGGAGTGGCCGATCATCTTAGTCCACGAAGACCCTGCCGACTTTGAAGCGGACTATGAAGAATGGAACATGAGCCTGACGACGTTCCTGGCCAGGTATGCGACCGATGACTTAGGTTCGTTTCTGCTGAGCCCACCGGATCCTTTGAAGCCTGGGTTTGTGCCTCAGTTGATAGGGTCAGATCCGATGCCCGAGGAGAGCATCGAAGGCCACGAGGATTGTGACGTCGAATTCCCCTCCGATGACGACGAAGACGACTATGAAGACGCCTATGAGGAGGAGGACGACGACGAGGACTATGACGAGGACGACGAATAGGTGTCACGCTTTGACAGAGGATGTGGATTCGAGCCGATCAACAACACCGGCGAGCGGGCTTTACGGCATGCGGTGATCTAGCGAAAGCGTTCCCTCGGGACTCAAAGTGCCGCCGGCAGCCGCTTCGTGGAGACGATGCTCAGCATCATCGAAACCTGCCGCCAGCAAGGCCGCAACATCTTCGCCTACGTGACCAACGCCCTTGCCAGCGATTTTCCCGGCCACCCCGCACCCTCGCTGCTGCCCAGGGCGTGAACGGTGACGGCAAGAACCTGATGGAGTTGGTGGAATTGGCGGAGTTCCGGTGGCGAGGAATCATCAGCCGGAACGCGTTAGCGTCCGGTTCCTGACGAGTCGCCAAGCCGTGGATGTTTGGCAAGAACCCCGGGCTAACGCCCGAGGGCTGATGGAGGGGTTCAGGTTCCGGCATCGTGCCGCCGATTGCCAGACGGAACGGCTATGGCACCTCGTGGGTGTTTCGCACTCGCCCTCTCTCGCGACCTCACCTCACGGGCACCCAAGCCACCCCAGCCCACCGTGCTTCGCGATGTGGGCAGGCCACCTGACCCGTTCTTTTGGGTGGATGGGGCGAGCACTTGGCTGGTCGATGCGAAATCGCCGCCGGGCGGTTCGGGGTTGTCGCTGTGGGGGGAGTTTCGATTAGACTACACTGTCGCCCAAGGTCGAGGCCGCCGTCAGGGCGGGGCTGATCGGGTGGGATGTTGGGTGCGAGGTTTCGTGGGGTGGGATGCGTTGTTTTGAGTTTCTTCCGCTTGGCCGACACGATGAGCGAGACCAGCGTCACGCGCAGCCCCATGCCCGGCGTCCGCCGCCAACGTTCCACAATGTCGTGGCGGGGCGTGGATTTTGCTCCCGACTACCGTCGGCAGGTGTTCCGTCGTCGGCTGACGCTGACCCTCTGGACGGGGCTGTCGGTGTTGCTGGCCTATTGGATGATCAGCCTGCTGGTCGCCCCGTTCCGCACCGAACGCCCGCACATGGCCTATTCGCCCGCCGGCGACTACCAGGCGTTGGTGGCCCCACCGGTGGCATTCTTGCAAGAGGATTGGGTGGCCCTGGCCGATCGGGGCGGGCAACTGCCAGCCACGCTGTACAACGATGGCGGTCGCGATAGCGGACCGATGCTGCTGGCGGTGTCGCAAACCGCCGAGGGTCTGGCCCGGCTGGGCGAGCAGCTCGGCAACGTGGTCACCGGCCGCCGCGATGTGGTCATGGCCTATGTGCGGGCCCAGTGCATCTCGGACGACGGCACCGCCTACCTGCTGGGCAGCGATTTCGATCCCTTGGCCTCGCCGACCGATGGCGAGGATATCGATCGCGGGCGTTGCCGCCTGGATGTGCTGTTGCAGGGACTGGCCAAGTTGCGGGCCCACCGCAAGGTGCTGTTTCTGGATGCCGGCGAGATGTCGCTGTCGCCGCGGTTGGGGATGGTCGTCAACGAGTTTCCCCGCTTGCTGCAAGACGAGGTCTTCAAGACCGGCGACCCCGATCTGTGGGTCATGTGTTCGCACTCGCCCATGGAGACCGCGCAGACCTCGGTGCCCTGGCGTCGCGACATTTTCGGGATGTTTCTGACCGCCGGCCTAGCCGGGCAAGCCGATTTGGACGGCAACGGCCAACTGCGGCTGGACGAGCTGTTTGATTACGTCAGCACCCAGACCAGCACTTGGGCCAATCGCACGACCAGCCAACAGGCCACCCAGCGGCCGATGCTGCTGTGTGGGGCCGGACCGGCCGCCAGCCAACGCGGGCAGATTACGCTCCTGGCCCTGGACAGCCGTCGCGCCACCCGAGCCACCGTCGAGCAGACCCAACCGCCCGGTGCCGCCGGGGATGGCGCGGCCCCAGCCGACCCACCGACCAACGGACCACCGGCCGAAGCGCAGACCCAACACGCGCCGGTCGGGCGGAACCTGGGGCTGGCCATGGCCGTGACGGGTCGGACTCGCCCAGTGGCTTGGATCCAACCGGCCGGTGCTAGCAGCAATGCCCCCAGCTCACCGCCGGCGGGTCCGCCTACCAATGCGGCTGCTCAGCCCAGCGGGAGTGGCCAATCGCCGATGCCCGCGGGCGGCGCGCCGATGGGCGGGAGCCCTCCAATGGGCACAGGTTCTGGCAATGCGGGTGGAGCGCCGATGGGCGGTGGTTCTCCGATGGGCGGTGGTTCTCCTATGGGCGGTGGTGCTCCGGCCGGGGTCAGTGCTCCACCGGCGGCTAGCCCGCAAACGCCAGCCAGTCCGCCAGCGGCGGGTCGCCAGCCCGCGGCCAGCGCACCCGGTGGCGACGCAACTCCGGAGCGTCCTCCCACGCCGTTTTCGGTGTTGCGGGGCTTGTTGATTGATGCCTGGAGCCTGACCGAGGCGGCCCAGCAGCGGACTCCGCAAGCCGGCTGGGCGCCCTGGACCTTTGGCCCACACCTTTGGCGCGACTACACGCAACGGCTGGTGGATTATGAACGTCGCCATCGTGCGGGTCGGGCCTTCCCCAGCCCGCGGATCGCCGCCCAGGTTCGCAATCAGTTGTTGCCGCTCAAGGGGTTACTGGCCGAAGGCGCCGCCGGCGATGCCAGCGACGATGCGTCGAGCGCCGCGCGGGTGGCCGCCGCCCGACCCCGGGTGATCAACGGTGTCAGTCGCCCGCACTCGTTGGCCATGGCCAGCGTGTTGGGATACGCGCCCGAGTCGCTGTTGGCCCGCGAGTTGTCGCGTGTCGCCCAGCAGTACGACAGTTTCTTGACGATGAACGATCGGCCGGACGACATCGCCGATTGGGCGCGGGTGGCCGCCACGCGGTGTCCCGATGTGGTCGAGATTCGCATGGCCGATTTGTTGCTGAGCAACGATGACGAGATTTCCTGGCCGATGATCGTGCTGGCCTTGCAGGCCTGGCGGACCGGCGAACAGGTGGCGGCCTTGCCGGTGGGCACCCGAGTCTGGGTGGCCGAGGGCATTGAACAGGCCGACCGCGACCTGCTGGCCGGCACTCGCGAATTGCTGCGGCCCGGCTTTCAACGCAATGTGCCGTTGGCCCGCAACCTGCTGACTCGGGCGATTGGCGGCGACAGTGATCCCAGCGTGGCCCTGGGCTACCAGCGGCTTGCCGATCAGGTGGCGTTGATTGCCCAGGTCACCAGCCTTCGCGACGAGCTGGCCTGGAAGGCCCCGTATTTCATGAGCTGGCGGGCGGCGCACGTGAATCGGCCTGCCCGCGGCGTGCCCGAATCGCAGGACCTGGTGCAACTGTTTCAGATGCTCAACGACTGCGACACCCGGCTTCGCGCGCCGTCGGCCAACAATCTGGCGGCGCTGTCCGGGCTTCGCGATCGGCTCACTGGCATGCGAAACACGTTCGAGTCGGGCTTGACCGCTGGCGCGCTCGACCTGAGCGAACCCAGCCAGGCGACCTCGTGGCAATTGCGGAACGTGCTGACCACGCCGCTGGTCAGCGGAGCGAGTCGGCAGCCGATGATCGAGGCCGTGTGGCGTTTCGAACACCCGCCGCATCAGGAACTCGCCCCGGTTCAACAGAATCGCCCCGTGCTGCCCGATCGGCCCGAGCCAGCCGATTGGGACGAGGCCATGCAGCGGGCGGGCTTGGAAGTGGCCTGGATTCGCTATGCCACGTCCAACGGCAAGACCACGCCGCTGTCGACCTTGGATAGTGCCTGGGAACACCTGATGGCCGCCCATCGCACGCTGGCCGCCTCGCTGCTCAGCCAGGTGGGCCTCCACCCCGGTCAGGAGGCCCTGCTGATGGAGCTCTGGGAGGAGGACGGGCGCACCCAGGCCAACCTGGCAGCGGCGCTCAGTGTCGAGCCGCCCACGGTGACCAAGATGCTCCAGCGCATGGAGAACGCCGGGCTGGTCGACCGGCGCCCCGACCGTGTCGATCGCCGCGCCATCAGGGTGCACCTGACCCCGAAGGGTCGTCGGCTCAAGTCGAAGGTCGACAAGCTCTGGACCGAGCTC
>JBJHDE010000207.1:0-8662 GCA_050486385.1 Planctomycetales bacterium
GTTGGGCGGCGGGTCGATCGGCCAGGGCCTCGGCCACTTCAGCGGCTTGCTCGGCCACCTGCTGCTGAGCCAGGGCGGCCTCGACCGGCGAGCCCGTCTTGCCCTCGGCCACGTCCTGAGCCTTGCGGTCGGCCTCGGCCTGCTGCTGGGCCAAGTCGGCCACCATCTGTTCGGCCCGCTTGGCCTGGGCCGCTTCGGGACGCCCGGCGGCCTCTTCTTGCATGACCTGGGCTTCCTGGACCTTCTTCTCGGCGGCGTCGAGTTGGGCGATTCGCTCGGCCAGCGATTCCTCGCGGTTCTGCGCTTCGTTCTCGACAGCCTCTCGGGCC
Source organism: Planctomycetales bacterium (assembly GCA_050486385.1). Lineage (GTDB taxonomy): Bacteria > Planctomycetota > Planctomycetia > Pirellulales > Pb10988 > JBJHDE01. The sequence continues at coordinate 330 of JBJHDE010000207.1, forward strand.
TGGGCCACCCGCTCCAACTGTTCGCCACTCATGGCGGCCAGTTGTTCGGCGGTGGCGATGATCTCGTCGCGGATGGCGTCGGCGGCTTCGGCCAGCTTCTCGGCGGCGTCTTCGGCCCGCTGGGCCACTTCGCCAGCCGTCTGCGGCGTGTCTTCCTTGGCCTGCTGGGCGGCCTCTTCCAGCTTGGCGTCAATCATCTCGCCGGCCTCCCGGGCTTGGGCCAGGGGCAATTCGGCCTCGGGGGCGGTGTTCTTCACACCCTCGGCGACCTTCTCGGCAATCTGATTCACCTTGTCCTGGCGATCCGCCAAGGCGGCAATCTCGTCGGGCTCCAGCCCCTCCTCGGTGGCCTGCTGGGCCTCGCGGGCGATCTGCCGTTCGGCGGCGGCGGCGCGTTCCAGGCTCTCGGCGGCGCGGGCCAGTTCGCCAATCTTGGTGGCCAACTGGCGACGCTCGGCATCGGCCAGTTCGGCCTCGACCTCGGCGGCAGCGCGTTCCAGGGCGGCCTGGGCCCGCTCCATGGCCCGCTGTTGCGGCATGGGGTCGGCCTCGGCGCTGTCGGCCATCAGGGCCTCGGCGGCGTCGGCGGCGGCATCGGCCGCCTGGCGAATACGGGCCTGCACGGCCGGCGGCAGTTGATCATCTTGGGCCTGCTCCACGGCGGCGGCCACTTCTTCAGCCTGCGGCCGGGCCTGGGCGGCCTCGGCTTGGGTCTGGGCCTCGGCCACGGCTTCGGCGGCGGGTTGCTGCTTCTCAGCGGCCTGGGCAAGTTGCTCGCGGGCCTCTTGCAGGGCGGCCACGGTTTCGGCTTGTTCGTCGGCGCTGCGTTCGTTTCGCTCGGCCTGGGCGGCCTGGGCCAGTTGGGCCCGCAGATCGTCCAGCTTGGCGGCGACCTCGGCCTGCTGTTGCAGGGCCTGATCGCGATCCCCCTGGAACAGTTCGCTCTTGGCCTCGTTGGCGGCGGCGCGGGCTTCGTCAATCAGACCGTCGGCCCGCGGCAGATCGGCCACGGCCTCGGCCAGCTTGCCAATCTCCTCCTGAATACCCGCCTGCTGATCGATCAACTCATCGACCCGCGCGGCATCGGCCAGGTCGGCCTGTTCGGTCTGCTCGCGGAGTTCTTCCTGCTGACGAATCAAGTCTTCGACAAACTGCCGGGCGCTGTCGCGATCCTGGCCAATCAGCCCCTGCACATCTTCCAGCTTGCGCAGCAGCAGCCGCAGGCTGCGGAGAATGGCCTGCTGGTGCTCGATGGTCTCGTCAAATTGCTGGCCCTGCAGGGTGGTCACGGCGGTGTCGACGTGATAGCCCACGCGGCCGGCCCGCAAAATGCCCAAGCCTTCGGCGGCCCCCGCTCCGACCTCGCCCTCGCGGGTGCTGACATCGGTCAGATCGGTCAGCAGTTGCAGAAACAGCCCCTTGATGTCCCGCTGATCGCCCAGGGCCAACAGCGTGTTGGTCTCGCGCTGGGCTTGCGGCAGTTCGCCCAGGGTCTGGGTCGTGCGGAGCCCCTCGCTTTGCAGTTCAATCAGCCGTTTGACTTGGGCGGTCAGCTCGGCCACCCGCAACCGCAGCCGCAGGCGGTGCCGCTCGGTGAGCAGGGTGCGGATGATCTCGCCGACCCGCAGTCGGGCGTTGGTCAGCACTTCGGGTCGCTGTTCGGCAGGCAACTCGCGGGCCTTGGCCAGCAGTTCCACCACCACCAGCATGTCCTGCTCGACCAGCCCGTTGACGCTTTCGCGCATGACGCGGATGTCATCGTACAGCGGCGTCTGGTCCAGACCGTTGGCCTCCAGGTGGCCAAGCTGCGAGTCGAGCACCACGCCGATCAGCTCGCGGGCCATTTCCCGAGCGCGCTGCTGTTCGCGTTGCTTGTGCCGGAGGAGTTGGGTGTCCTGGCCACCGGTGTTGTCGGCCGCCTGAGCCAACGGCCCAGGAGCCGCCAAACACAAGGGCAGGCTGATCAGGGCGATTCCTAGAATACGCCCCACGATGCGGCTTCCTGATGCACGGTTCATAGGCCTCCTCCAATCTCCGACTCGCGTCTGAGGATCTCTTCGCTGCGGTCTAATGCTCTGAGGTCGTACTCGCTGATCGCCGCATGGACCTGATCCAGGCTGGCGATCCGCAGGACAATCGTTTCACTTTTGCCCACGTAGCTGCGGTCCATCTCGTCTTGGCTCATATCCTCGGGCAACGGCCGGCGGTCGAACGCCCGGACCATCACCCGCAATTCGTCGCCCACCTTGACGTCCAGATCGGCCAGCCGGAGCGAATACTCGCTGCGGGCGGCCCGGCCCGAGTCCACAAAGGGGACATCCAGCGGCACGGTCTCGCGCTCGGTCTGGCCGTTGCTGCGGGTGATTTCGCGGACCAGCTCGATGCGTTCCAGTCCGTAATCGTCCCGCGCGTTCCAGGCCACGTTGAGCCGGCCCTGGGGCAGGATAACGGGCAGGGAGTAGTTCACCGAGGCCGTGACCTGCGGCGGTTGATCGGTTCGCAATTCGATCAGGCCCTCGACGGGCACTTCCGGGGCCAGGCCGTCGGTGTCGGTGACCTCCAGGCTGTAGCCCAGCCGACGGTTGACCGAAGACAGCGGCGACTCGTTCCAGGCGTCGGTGAGGCTGGCGGGAATCTCGGCCAGGCCCAGACACCATCGCTCGCGGACACCCTGCACGGGCCGGTCGTCGCTGGCTGGGGCCTCGCCCAGACGAATCAGCGGAATCCGGTGATCGCCCACGACCAGTACCGCCGAGCCCAGCGGCTTGCTGCTGATCAGGTCGACGCCCACCGACGAGCCCTGCAGGACTTGCACGCTGCGGGCCCCGGGCGACAGCGCCTTGGGGGCCATCTGACTGGAGACGTACTCGGGCGGGGTGGCCACAAGCTGCAATGAAAGCGTGGGCAGACTCAGCAGGCCCAGCGTGGAGGGATCCGTCCAGGCGTCCCCCAGCCGAATGGAATACTGCACGCTGGACAACAATCGCGGCAGCACGCCCTGATAAATGGAACCACCCGACTCGACCCGCTCCAGGTCGACATTCACCGAGCGGCCTTCGCCGGTGGTCAGGGTGATCCGCCCATCGTGCGGCAGCCACCCGGTGGCCTCGACCTGAAAGTGGACGGGCTGACCGTACGGGCTTTGCGTTGCGGGCAGCCGGCCCCCCGAGTAGAAGCCGCCGTCCCAACCGATTTGCGCCGGACCGACCGTCACGGCCGTAATCCGGGTGGCGGTGGGATAGTGCAGCTCGCTGAGCAACAATCGTTGGAAGAACGTGTTGGTGTTGTGCCAATAGATCGCCGCGGGCACCGCCAAGACCGCGGCCAACAGGACCGCCACGCCCAGCCGTTTCCACATTCCGCGGGCGCTGAAGCCCTCGAAGATATTCCAGTGGCCGGCGCTTTCAGCCACGTAGTCAATCACCGCCTGACGAAGCTGGGGGCTGCCAGGCGTGTGGGGATCGTCTTCAAACTGCAGGGCCGCGACCAGGTCGCTGTCGATGCCGTGCTGCTTTTCCACCCACACGGCCAGGTCCATCGACGAGGTGCCGCGATCCAGCAACGGCCAGGCCCAGGCCCCCAGCAGCGAAACGGTCAGCACCACGGCGGCCACAATCAGGCCCACCCGCTGACCCACGTTCGGCTCGAAGGCGTAGTCCACGGCAAAGGTCGCGGCGAGCACGAGCAGCAGCACACTGGCCGCGACGGCCAAGGCCGAACACAAGCCAACAAACTGTTGACGGCCCCGCAGGGCGGCGAGTTGTTGCCGCAGCTTGCGAAGTCGCGAGGTCGATGTAGGTGGTGCGGTGGTCGCCATAGCTGGTTCAAAGGGAATCCGCCAAGGGTGGGCTCCACGGCTTCACTCAGGAAAAGCCGTCGACCACATCCTACCAACCGATTCCGAAGATTGGGTGTCCTTCAGGGGGAGTTGACCCGGCGGGGCGTTTGGTTCCGGTCCCCTCCGGGTGGTCGCACGCTTTTTCAACACCCCAGCGGCCCGCACGACTCGGACCGATGGGCAAAAAATTGGCAAAAACTCTTTCCCAACAACAGGTTAGGGAAGATTGATCGTCTTGCGCACCATCCACTCCACCAGCAGCAGCCCCACAATCAGGCTGAAGCACAGCCAAGTGGTCCACAGTGGGATGATGCGGATGTTGGTCTGGGTCTGTAGCTCGTAGCGGACCTCTTCGGGCAAGCTGGCCACGGTCGTCAGGTCGTAGCTGCGGCCACGGGTGGCACTGGCCAGCTCGTTTTGCAAGGCGGTGTTGCGGACCGCGCTGCGTCGCTCGACCGAGACGTTGGCCACGGTGAACTGGGTATCCATGAATTCGCCACTCACGGGGTCCTGCACCCGAATGCGGTGGGCGCCGGCGGCAAACACTGGCACTTGGGCCTCGAACACGCCGGTGCGGAGCATCGCCACACTGACCCGCTCGGTCTCGGGCGGTTCGCCGGGGCTGCGCCCGGGACGCAGGATCTCGGCCGTGAGGGTGCCGCCCAGCACATCGTCGGCGGGCAGGGGTTCGTAGTTGGCGTCGTAGGCCTTGACCGTCAGGGTCACCCGATCGTCGATCCGGTAGTTCTGGCGGTCGGTCTCGACCACAAATCGCTTGGCGGTGCCCAGGGCATGGCTGAAGGCCAGACGATAGATCATCTGTCCCCAAAATCGCCGATAGTACCGCTCGCCGTATTCACGCCGCAGCCGCCAGGTCTCGTCGAAGCCCAGGTACACGACCTGCCCGCCCGCTGAGCCAAACTGCCGATGGGCAACCAGCGGTTGCCGGGTGCGGCCGTCGGCGCAGGTGTCGGTGGGGTGCTCGGCCAGTACGGTGCTGCCGGGCACAACACCTTCGACCGGCTGATACCAGGGCAGCTCGCCCATGTTCTGCCAGGCCATGTCGTTTTCATCATCGGTATCGCCCAGCCGCATGAAGTCGAACTGCTCGGCCTCGGCGGTTCGCCGCAGGCGGAACGGTTCATCCTTGATGCGCAGACCGGCTCCCACGCGGACCGGCAGCATTGACTCCAGCGGCGTGCCCTTGAGTTGCGAGGGCCCAAACTTCGGACCGCTGATGATCACCAGACCACCGCCGAATTCGCTGACGAACTCGCGGACCATTTCACAGAACCGCGTCGACAGCGCGTTCATGGGCACATCGCCCAGGAAGATCACGTCGTTGGCAAAAAACTGCTTCCGCGGCGGCGTGAGCGTGGGCATGAACAGTTCTTGGGTGTGCCGCACCCGGGGGTCGCTGCTGGCAAGAAACGTGCGGAAGCCCTCTTGGCCGACCAACGGATCGCGGTAGAAGACCTCCTTGATGAACCGCCATTCCCAGGTGGGCTCGTACTCGACGTACATCAGGCGGCGGAAGTCGTCGCGAACCTGCACCTCCCGCTCCGAGCGATTGTTCTGCGAGACGACTTCGCCCGGCAGCGGTTCGATCTCGACACTCACCAGGTAGCGGCCGGGCTCTTTGGGCTCGTAAGGAATCTCGACCACGGTGGTCGCTTCTTCCAGCATTACGTTTTTGCCCGGGGCCACCGGCTCGGTGGCCATGCTGGCTTCGGCCGGTCCATCGATCCGCTGGGCCAAGGCCTCAACCCGCACCTCTTGTCCCGCAAAGCCCGTCTGCCGCAGGCGGACACGCAGGGTCTTCCGCTCGCCCTTGTCCAACACCAACGGCGCTTCCAGGTCCACGGCCAGATCCCGGGCGCTCTCGGGCCCCACGCCCACCGAGTACACCGGCACCTTGAGCCGTTGGGCCGCGTCCAGGGCCGGCGGGCCCGCGTTTTGATCGAAGTCGCTGAAGATCACGACGCCCGCCAGATTCGTGCCCGAATGCCGGCGGCCGAGTTCATCCAGAGCCGAGCCAATGGCCGTCGTCTCGCCATCGTCGTTCAAGGCCTCGGCCAGCCGGGCCGGCTGCAAGGGTTCGTCCTCGCTATCCGAGAGGGCCACCCCGCGGACGCCCGCCGGCCGATCGAACAAGAAGGTGCGAATCCGAAACTCCTCGCCCAGCCGCTCCAGCAGGTTGTCCTCCTGCTTGGTGAACAGCGCCCGCAGGTAGTCTTGCCGCGTGGGCGGGCCTTCTTCGCTGTACTGGTCGGCGGTCAGGCCCACGGCTTGGTGCAGGGCCTCGCGATCCTCGTCGGCGAGTTCGTCGCGAAGGTTCATACTCTCCGAGGTGTCAATCAGCACCCACAGGTGCGGCCGCGGCTTATTGGTCAGCTTGAGCGACAACACCGGATCGGCCAGCAGCAGCACCAGCAGGGCCAACACCAGCCCGCGGATGGTGCCCAAGGCGACCCGCGTGGTGGTCGATCCCCGACGCTGGCTGACCAGATAAAAGGCCAGGCCCCCGACAAACGCCGCCAGGGCCAGCAGCAGGGCCAACCACGGCAGGCTCTGCGCCCAGGGAGCGGCCAGGGTCGGGTCGATCGATTCGATCCGTTCCAGGTTCTCGATATTGAGCAGTCGCCCGATCCACTCGGTTAGGTTCACCGGGAACTCTCCCTCAACGCGATTGAAAGACGATTTGGGCCGCGGCGAGCCGGCCACGGCCCTCGCGGTTGCCAACGGGCCGCACGACACAGCCACAGTGGGAAACGATCAGCCATTCCGCGGGGCCTCCGCGGGGACCGTCGCCACACTTCGACCGGTCACGGTTTGATGGACCAACAGCATTTCCGCCAGCACCAAAGCCAGCACGGCGGCCAACAACCACCACCACAGGCTCTGACCCATCGCGGCGCCTTCCAGGCTGATCGACTCGCCCGAAGCCAACCACAAAAGCTGGGTCGCCCCGGCGCGGCCTTCAATGTCGGCACGGCTGACACCGGCCAACTCGGACTCCTCGGCCGGCCCATTGACCGCTAGGGCCACGGGCGAAAACGACACCCGCTCGGTGGCTTCCGACGTGCGGAGTTCTTCGATGCGATAGATCCCACGTTGGTCGGCACCGCGGACCACAATGCCCGAGCGATCACCGCCCAGGGCCTCAACGGCCACACCGGTTTGCAGACCGCCCGGCCGGATCAACACCAGGTCGCGATAGCGATCGCTTGAGGGCACGGGCACGACGATGGGCTCGCCGGTGACAAAGTTGCGTTGGCCGATGGTCTGTTCAATCATCGAACGCAACAACCGGTCGAACACCACCACGGCGTTGGTCCGCGCCAAGCTGTTCCAGTTGGACGTCACGCCGCTGGAAGCCAGCACCACCCGACCGCGGCCGATGTGCCGCTCGACCAGAAAGGCCGACCCTTGATCAAATGCGGCCAGCACCCGCGGCTGACGGGCCTGGGCGAGTTCCTCGGGCGTGTTCGATTCGTAAGGGTCTTGTCGGCCACGTTGCCAAACCAGCCACGAGGGATCGAGACCCTCCAACTGGGACTGGGCCTGGGAGGCCTTCTCCGACTCGTCGGCGGTCAGCGGGCGTTGACTCTCGAGCCGCTCCCACTCGGCCACCTGCTTCCGCAGGGCCTCGCGCTCTTCGCGGAACTCGGCAATCTGCTCGGTCACCCGAGCGAGCAGGCCCTCCAGGATCTCGTCGTCGATTTGCGGCCGAGCGGCTTTGAAGAAGTAGGCCGTGCGATACAGGTCGGCAAGCTGCTCTTCGGGTGCTTGTGGCAACCGGAACAATTGCTGCGCCACGGCGCCGCCGCCAATCATGGTGTCGGCGTCGAGCCGGAACACGGTCAAGGGGCCTTCTTCCACATCGGGCACCCGACCAATGGGCTCGGCGGCCAGCGGCACGGGCAGGATGCCGTCGCCATCCAGCCAGGCCTGTTCGGTCCAGGCGGCCGGATCAAAAGCCCCGCCAGCGGCCAGCACCAAAGGCCCGCCCTGGCGAACATACTCGCGGAGCAACGGCACAATCGGCCCGGGTCGTTCCAAGCCCGCCACGATCACCAGTCGGGCGTCTTGCAGGGTCATCTGCGTCAGGTCGTCGGGCTTGACGTGCCGGACCTCGACAAGCTGCTGATTGCGATAATCCGAGTCGCCGCCGCCACGCACCGGGGCCAGCAACCGCCGCAGGGTGTAGGTCTCGCCGTAGCGATTCTGTCGGGGATCCTCGTCGGGTCCCACATCGTCAATAAACACCACCGGCAAGGCGGCCACCACGGGCACGACCAGGCTCCGCGAGTCGTCCTCGGGCAACGAATCTGGCGAGAGCTGCACGCTGACTGGCACGAAGGCGGGCTCGCCGGGATCGACGCCCACCTCAAAGCGATGGATGAACTCCAACTGCCGCACCTGACCGGGTTCCAGGTCGACGGTCTGCACCTCGGTCTCGACGCCCTCGACCAACAACCGCACGGCCACATCG
>JBJHDE010000208.1:0-8612 GCA_050486385.1 Planctomycetales bacterium
GGACGCTGGTCGTGCGGCTGTTGCCCAACGAGACGCTCAGCGAACGGGGCTCCCCCGGCGGCGAGCTGCGGATGGCCGGGTCGCGCTCCACACCCGAAAGCGGTTGATTGGCCGAGTCGCCAAAGACCAGAGCCGCTGTCGGCTTTTGCTAACCAACTGAGAATCCAGACCCTCGGGCCCTATGCCACAGTTTGCCTTTGCCGCACGCGACGACCTGGGGCGTTCGCAAACCGGGACACTGGAAGCCGGCGACTTCGGGGCGGCCGTCAACACGCTGCGCGAACGGGGCTGGGTGGTGTTGGATGTCCACGCCCAGGAGTCGTCGCCACTCGACATCAACGTCGAGCAGGCCCTGGATATCAGCCGTTTGATGCCGGTCTGGCAGGCCGACATCGAGCTGAGCCTGCGGCAATTGGCGGTGATGCTCCGCAGTGGTTTGACCCTGCTGGATGCCTTGCAGATGCTGGCCGAACACGCCAACGGGGCCAGCCTCAGGCGGGTGTGGAGCCAGGTGGCCGATACGATTCTTGCTGGCGAGGGCCTGGCCGATGCCATGGCCGAACACCCCTCGTTTCCGCAAGTCGTTATCCAATTGGCCCGCGTGGGCGAACAGACCGGCGAACTGGAAACCGTCCTGGTCCGGGCGTCCGAGATCCTGGAAGCCCGCCGCAAGCTGCGGAATCAGATTCTCACGGCCATGGCCTATCCGGTGGTCGTGTTTATCGCGGCCATCGCCGTGGCGGGCTTTATGGTGTTTAACGTCATCCCCAAGCTGCAAACCTTCTTGCAGGCCATGGGGCGGAAGTTGCCGCCCATGACCCAGTTGCTGGTGGACATCACCGATTGGATTCACGCCTACATCGGCCAGGTGGGGGCGACTTTACTGGCCATCATCGTGCTGTTGGTGGTCGGTCGCATGTGGCCGCCGTCGCGGTGGTGGATCGATCGCATCGCCTTGCGGATTCCGATTGTGGGCGGCGTCATGCGGACCGCCGGCACCGCGGCCTTTGCCCGCAATATGCAAACGCTGTTGCAAAGCGGCGTCTCGCTGTTGGCCGGCCTCAAGACGGTCGAGCAGTTGCTCAGCAATCGCTACTTGTCCAGCCAATTGGCCGAAGCCCGCGAGGCCGTGATGCAGGGCAAGTCGCTGGCCGAGTCCATGCCCACCGACGGCAGCTTCACGCCGCTGCTGGGGCGAATGGTGGCCGTGGGCGAGACCTCGGGCCGCATGGACGAGATTCTGGGCGAGGCCGCGACCTACTACGAAGAACGACTGGCGGCCACTATCAAACGGATGGCGGCCCTGGTCGAACCGGCCATGCTGCTGATTGTCGGCGGCATTGTGGGCTTTGTGTACATCGCCTTCTTCGTCGCCCTGTTTGCCGCCGCCCGTTGAAAACGGCCAGCCGTTTGGCCTGGGCCCGCACGAAACCCGAACGCGCAGCCAACGCAAACCCGCGGCCAGCTCAGTACCGCCGGGTGCCGCCTCGCGCGGCGCGGTCGTCGTCGTTCGACTCGTAGGGAATGGGGCTCGATGCGCCTTCTTCAATGCGAATCGAGTGGTCCTCGTAGCTGAAAGGCTCGAACATTTTGCCCGATAGCGGGGGGTTCCGCGGCTCGACCCACGACCGCTTCCAGGGGACGAAGTAGTACGAGCCCGAGTAATCCGGCGGATACTCGAACTTGCTGACCATTTCGACATCGCCCGCATAACGCCGGAACATCCACCCTCGCAGGTGCTGCAAGCATCCGCCCGAGTGGACCTTGGCGGTTGGGTGATGGGGCAGGCAGTCGGGCTGGCTCCAGCCGCTTTGGCCCTGGGGCTGTTGGGCGTCGAGCGCGCCCACGGGCAGCGACAGGCTGGCACTCACCAGACTCAAGAGCAGCAGTGTCCGCATCGTGGCCCCTTCGCCGATGGGGGAGGTCTCTGGGCGGAACCCACGCGCCCGTTATCCTTGCTTCGGCCATAGCCAGATGGGGGCGTGACTGAAACTTGGCGGCGCGGGTTGGGGCCAAAACAACAGACCGATCGATCCGCGGTGGGCGGACCGATCGGTCGGACTCTCCGGGTGCGTGCCACGGCACCGAGGATGACTTGGGGTCGATTGCCGGAATCAGCCCTTGATTTCGATCTTCTTGGGCTGCGACGCGGGCAGCTTGTGCAGCGTCAGGTGCAGCACGCCATCGGTGTAGCTGGCGTCGATGCGATCGGGATCCAGGGTGTCGGGCAGGCTGAGCACCCGCTCGAAGCGGCCCCAGTACCGCTCGTTTCGCAGCGGGGTGATCTCGCCCTCAGGGCCTTTCCGCTCGCCGGCCACCCGCAGCACGCCTTCGTGGAAGCTGACTTCCAGGTCCTCGCGTTTGATGCCGGGCAGTTCGAACTGCACGTGCATCTGGTCGTTCTGTTCCCAGGCGGTCATTGGCACGTTCCAGGTTTCACCCTGGCGCGGAGAATTGCCGCCGAACACCCGCTCGAACAACTCGTCGAACTCGCGGGGCAGGCCGTTGAGGCCCAGATAACGCCGGGTCGGGAGAGTCTTGTTGGCCACCATGATGCATTCCTCCTGTGATTGAGCAACGGATTTTTGAAGAAACCAGTTGTTGGTGATCGAACTCCGCCCGACCTAAAAGCAACGTGCGTGCCAATCCGAAGTCTCGCGATTCTGTCGACGTAACATGTTGATGTTTCTTTGGTTGTGATTTCCGAGATTTCTGGGCGCCGACGCGGCGTTCGAATCCGACTCCCCGATTTCTGCCACTTTGGCCTGCCAATCTGGCAATTCTCAGGAGTCCCGCTTTGGGTGTGGCACTTGGGACGGTTATGCTCCTGTCGGGTTGGCGGTTGGCCGGGGCTGCTCTACCTTGGCGGCGGCATGCGTGGTCGTTGAGCGCGCGAATCGTGGCCCCATTTCTCATTCGGAATCCACGCTGATGTCGGACCCTGCGCGACATCGTGGCGACACCCGCACCTGGTCGCGATGGCGGAACTTGGGCCTGTTGGTCCTGGTGGCCCTGATGCTGGGCCTGGATCGTGCGGCCTTGGTCGTGTTGGCCCCGGCCCTGCAGGCCGAACTTGAGTTCACAACTAGCCAGATGGCTTGGCTATTGGCGACTGGCTTCGCATGCATGGGGCTGCTGCTGGTGCCAGCGAGTGGGCTATTGCGCGTGCTGGCGGTGGCCACGATGCTGGCGGTGGCCACACTGGGCTGCGGTGCCGCGACCGGCTTGATGGGCCTGGTGATCTGCCTGACGGGAAGCCTGCTGCTGCGGGCCGCGCATGGCCTGGGGCAAGCCGCGGCTCGGCCCACGGTGGCGGTGTTGCTCACCCGCTGGCTGCCGCTCTCCGAGCGCGAGCGGGGTCAGTGGGTCGGGGCCCTGGCCGATCGAGCCGGCTTGCCCGCTGGAGTGCTGTTGGCGGGCGGTTTGCTCGTGGCGCTGGGGCCCGAGTTGGATCCCACGCCGGAACTGACGCCCGACGACTTGCTCGATCCCTCGGGACTGGCCGCCGATTTGGTAGACGCCACGGCCGAGACGCCCGTGGCCAGGCAGCATCCGCTGCGCGGGCTGTACGAGCGGGTGTTTTGGTCGTTCGACCCCTGGACCCGCGCGCGATTGCGGCAGTGGGCCGTCTCGGGAGCCCCAAGCCAGGTCGATCCGGTGTGGCTGCTGGAACTCAACGGATTGCTGAATCGCTTGGACCTGATCGAACCCGAGTTTCTGGATCACTTGGACCTGCCGGCCGTGGCCGACGACCTGCTCGCCCGGGGCCTGGTGAATTTGGAGCATGACGAGCTGCGGACCTTCAACCGGCTGGTGCTGGAAGCCGCCTTGCCAGGGCAGATTCGCTCGGGCGTGGTCGGCCGCTGGCGGCCGGTGCTGTGGATCCTGGGCGGGTTGGTCGCCGTGGCTGGTGGCCTGGCGTTGCTGCTGTTGGCCTCGCGACCCCAGGGCCAAGCAGGGACCAATCCGGCCGAGCTGGCCTGGATCAGTCCGCCGGCCGACGACGGTTGCGATGTACCCGCCCGGGGCCCACGAGGCGGGCGTATCGTGGCCTTCGTGGTGGGGCAAGTCGGGCTGGGCAGCGGCTGGGGCCTGTTGCTGACGCTGAGTCCCTTCTTACTGATCGAGCGATTTGGGCTCGAGGGCTTTCCGCTGGCCGTGGCCGTGGCCTTGCCTTTGATCTTGGGACTGCTGGGCGTCGTCGCCGCCCGACGCCAAACGGCGACGCTTGGCCTTCAGGACTGGCAAGCTCCCAGCCCACGCACGTTGGTCGTCGCGGTCCGGGCGGTTGCCGCGGTGGCCCTGTTGGGGCTGATGCTGGAACTGCCGCTGATTCCGACTCTGGCGCTATTGGGGGTGGTGGCGGCCGCCGGCGAGTACGGCAACGCTGAGCATTGGATCGATGCCCACGCGGTGGGCACCGGTTGGGGGCGGCGGTTGCTGATCGCCGGCGAAGCCGCGTTCTGGCTGGGATGCGGCCTGGCCCCGCTGGTGGTTTGGGGCCTGGCGGCGAACTGGCTGGCCAGCGAGAGTGTCAGTCACTGGGCCACGGGGCTCGCGCTGTTGGCCGGCGGGTGTCTGCTGTCGGCGGTCGCGGCCACCGCCTGGCCCCAGGACGGCCCTTGGAGCGAGTGACGCCCCCTCGACCAACCCTTGTCGCGGGCGTTACACTCCCTCCCATGCTGGAAGTCTCGCCGATTGTGTGAGAATGCCCCCCGAAAGTTTTGCCAGGATTCCCAGAGACGTGCCATGGACATGGACAAACTCGTTGCCTTGTGCAAACGCCGCGGTTTTCTTTTCCAGTCGAGCGAGATCTACGGCGGGTTGAACGGCTTCTGGGACTACGGCCCCTTGGGCGTGGAACTTAAGCGGAACGTCAAGAACTGCTGGTGGCAAGACATGGTCACCAGCCACGACGAGCTGGATGCCCCGCCCGGTGCGCCCCAGCCCTTCGAGATGGTCGGGCTGGATTGCACCATCATCATGCATCCGCAGGTCTGGAAGTGCTCGGGCCACTACGACCTGTTTCATGACCACATGGTCGACTGCCGCGAGTCGAAAAAGCGATACCGTTACGACCAGGTTCACGGGCGATGGCTCGAGGCCCAGGGCAACCGCATCTTCGCCGCGGCTTACACCACCGGCGAGGCCGGCCTGGCCCACACGCTGTCGCAGGCCCTCAAGCTGTTCAAGCTCCGCAGCAAGGATGCCGATCGGGTCAGCGGCGACGAACAACTTACGCCGTTGACCGAGATTCCGTTCGAGCAATGGAGTCAAGTGCTGGGGCCCGATGCCAAGACCCTGGGCACGCTGACCGAGCCCCGCGAATTCAACCTGATGTTCAAGACAACCATCGGGGCCCTGGGGGGCGAAGAGGATACCGCCTTTTTGCGGCCCGAGACGGCCCAAGGCATTTTTGTGAATTTCAAGAACGTGCTCGATAGCACCCGGGTCCGCGTTCCCTTTGGCATTGCGCAAGTCGGCAAGAGCTTCCGCAACGAGATTACCCCTCGGAACTTTACGTTCCGCAGCCGGGAATTCGAGCAGATGGAGATCGAGTTCTTCTGCCACCCCAACGAGTCGCTCGACTGGTACCAGTACTGGCGGGATCGCCGCTACAATTGGTATCTGTCGTACGGGCTGAGCCGCGATCGGTTGATCCTTCGCGATCACGCTCCCGAAGAGCTTTCGCACTACTCGCGGGGCACGGCCGATATTGAATACGCCTTTCCATTTTTGCCGGCCGGAGAGTTTGGCGAACTGGAGGGTGTGGCTCACCGCGGCGATTTTGACTTGCGGAGCCACATGGAAGGCAAGCTCGTCAAGAATGAACATGGCGAACTGGTTGTGGAAACCAATGCCGACGGCAAGCCGCGGTATCGGGGCAGCGGCAAGGACTTGCGCTATCGCGACGAATTGACCAACGAGCGGTTTCTGCCGCACGTGATTGAACCCAGCGCCGGGGCCGATCGCGCGACGTTGGCCTTTTTGTGCGAGGCCTACGACGAAGACATGCAGCCCGACGAGCACGGCAAGCCCACCGAGCGCGTGGTCCTGCGGTTTCATCCTCGGTTGGCGCCCATCAAGGCCGCGGTGTTTCCCCTGGTCAAGAAGGACGGTTTGCCCGAACTGGCCCGGTCGATCTATCGCGAGATCAAACAGCACTTTCCCGTCTTTTACGATGAGAAAGGCGCCGTGGGCCGCCGTTACCGTCGCCAGGACGAGATCGGTACGCCGTTCTGCATCACCGTCGATGGCCAGTCGCTCGAAGATCAAACCGTGACCTTCCGCAATCGCGACACGCTGGAGCAATGGCGCGTCAAGGCCAGTGAGTGTGTGGCCGAGCTGACCCGCTTGCTGCACGCGCCCTGTTAGGGCCAGTGTCGCGCCTGAACTTGGTAAGCGGAACCTCCACCAGGGGCCGAGGATGAAAACCGCCATCAGTCAGGTTTGCACGCTCAGCAGTTCGTTTGAGCGCGACCTGGAAGAGTTGACCAAGGCCGCTTGCGAGGCCGTCGAGCTGTGGCTGCCCAAGGTCGAAGAGTACCTCGATACGCACTCGCTGGACGATGCCCGTCGGGCCCTCGACGAGCATCGTCTCGTTGCGCCCGTCGCCAGCTATCAGGGCGGTTTGCTGGTCAGTCAGGGCGACGCCCGACGGGCCGCTTGGGAGTTGTTTGAAAAACGCCTGCCCTTGTGTCAGGCCCTGGGGGTCGAGACCCTGGTCGTGGTCGCCGATCTGGTCAGCCAGATTGACGAGCAATCCTTGGAGCGGGCCCAGGTCTCCTTGGTTCAGGCCGCCGACAAGGCCGCCGAACACGGCGTGCGGGTGGCCCTGGAATTTCAGTCTGATGCCCAGTTCTGCAACAATCTGCAAACGGCCGTGGCCTGGATCGACCAGATTGGCCACGGCAACCTGGGCCTGTGTCTGGATGCCTTTCACTGGTCGGTGGGGCCGAGTAAGACCGAGGACCTGGGCTTGCTTTCGAACGAGAATCTGTTTCATGTTCAGCTTTGCGATCTGGCCGACCGGCCTCGTGAGCTGGCCAGCGATAGCGATCGCATTCTGCCTGGCGACGGCGACTTTTTCCTCGCACCGCTGGTCGTGCGCCTGCACGAACTCAACTATGCCGGCTATGTCTCGCTGGAGTTGATGAACCCCTTGCTCTGGCAGACGCCACCCCAGCAGGTGGCCGAGATCGGTTTAACCGCCCTCCGCAAGGTTGTTGGTTTGGCATCCGGTAGCAGCCAGCCTTCGTGAACGACGGCTGCCGGTGAAACTCCTCGAACAGGAGCAACATGCTGATTCCTAAAAAAGTCTAGAAACGGCAATTGTGGCACTGATGGCTTGTCCACCAGTGTTTGACAACGCCTGCCGTTTCGTGTGATTTCGGCGATGTTCGAGGGTTTTCGCAAAACCGGCTTGGCCGGCACTGTCCGGCTCAACCACACACTGGTGGACAAGCCACCAGTGCCACGAATTTCGTTTGCAGTATTGCGCAGGGATCAGTGGCCGGCATGGTCTGACTTGGTCACACACTGGTGGCGTGTCCGTCCGTGTTAATGAAGTCTGGCTTGATCCTCGTCCGTTCCGTTGAGTTCTGTTTGTCAAGATTCATCAACCAAGTGTGGTGGAATGACCAGCCCGTATCGTTCGCACTGGGACTTGGCGCCGGGTTGGACTTATCTGAATCACGGTTCGTTCGGGCCGACGCCTCGCGTGGTGCTTGAAGCGCGGGATCGTTACGCCGCGCATGCCGCCGCCAACCCCATGCGGTTCTTGGTGCGGGAATTGACCGACGCCCTGGAAGCCGCTTACCAGGACCTGGCCCAATTTGTGAACGCCCCGGTCGACGGCCTGCTGTGGGCCGACAACGCGACCTCGGCCATGAACATCGTGGCGGCTTCGGTGCCGTTGGGCCCCGGCGACGAAGTCCTGGTGAGTTCCCACGAGTACGGGGCCGCCAAGCGGATTTGGGAACACACCTGCCACGCCCGGGGTGCCCGCTTCGTCGAGCAAGCCGTGGACCTGGCCCCGCGGTCACCCCAGGCCGTGGTCGATCAGCTCAGCTCGGCCATGACGCCGCGGACCCGGGTGGTGATGGTCAGCCACATCAGCTCGCCCACGGGGCTGACGTTTCCGGTGGCCGAGATCGGCCGCCAGGTGCGGGCCGCCGGAGCGACAATGGTGGTGGATGGCCCCCATGCCCCGGCGGCCGTGGATGTGAACCTGGCCGAATTGCCGTGCGACTTCTACGCCGCGAGCTGTCACAAATGGATGTGCGGTCCGCTGGGCACGGGATTTCTGTGGGTGGCCGAACCCTGGCGCGACCGCCTGCGACCACCAATCGTGAGTTGGGGGCGCCCGCCCGAAGGCCACGAGCCTTCGTGGCGCGACGAGTTCTACTGGAGCGGCACCCGCGACCATGCCGGGTTTTTGGCCGTCCGCGATGCCATCGAGTTTATGAACCAAATCGGCCTGGACCGCTTTCGGGCGTACAGTCGCCAGTTGTGTCTGCACGCCCGGGAAAAGTTGACCGGCGTGCAGGGCTTGCAACCTCTGGTGGAGGATCACGACGCCTGGCAGGCGACCATGACCAGCTTTCTGATTC
>JBJHDE010000209.1:0-8584 GCA_050486385.1 Planctomycetales bacterium
GCCCTGCATGCGGTGCGGGCCCGCGATCAGGTCACGGCCGGCGCGCCGGCCGCGCCGCGCAGCCATGCCGAGACCTTACCCTATCGCGAGCCCAAGCCCCGCCGTACCAAACCGCCACGCGATCCCTACAAGGATGCCGTCGCCCGCCCCAAGCCGCGACGGATTGTTCCGCCCAAGACCTATCGCCAATGGCTGACCGAACTGGTCGGCGGTTGGCTGTTGTCGGCGGGCACCATCGGCGTGCTGGCCGCCATCGTGGCCATCGTGGCCGAGTGGAGCCGGCCGGGTGTCTGGGCTGCCGTGGACCTGTGGCATTTGGTTGTGCCGGCGGTGTTGATGAGCTGGACGGTCCTCTGGGCCGCGAAGATTTGGGAACGTCACCCCGGCGACGATCTTTACAAGCGGTTCGTCCTGGCGACCGCGGGCGTTCCGCTGGGAATCGCCGCCTACGTGAGTGGCGGATTGCTGCTGGAAGGCTGGCCGATCACCTGGGCCGTGTTCGAGGACGCCACGAAACCGGCCTTCTGGCGGGTCGCGTTCACGCAAGGATTGGCCAGCCACATGGGCTTTTTTGTGACGTTGTTGTTTGTCGTGCGGTGGTGGCACCAGGCCGATCCCTGGCGACGCAAGCGGGTCTCATTTCTGGACGCGGTGTTTGGCGGAGTCATGGGCTGGTTGGTCGGTCTAATTTGGACCAGTGTGCAACCCTGGGGTGTCCTCTGGGGGCTGTTCACCGCCGTGGCGGTTTCCGCCGGTGCCAGCCGCTTGAGCCGCGAAGACCAACGTGCTCAGTTTTGCGTGAAGGAATGAAACCGACCGCGTTTCACGAAAGCCTTACTGCGCAATACCGAAAACAAAATTCGTGGCACTGGTGGCTTGTCCACCAGTGTGTGGCTCAGTCGGACAGTCCCGCCAAAGTTGCTGATGTTCGCTGTGTTTCGAGGACTTCAATTGAAGAATAGCAGGCGTTGTCGAACACTGGTGGACAAGCCACCAGTGCCACAAGTTCCCTGGGATTGTCGAGTCACGTTGAGTCTTTTGGATCAAACCGGGATTGGCATTGCCCCAGAAAGTCCGGTTGTCGATGCCGTAGGAGTTTGCCGTGCTCACCGGGTGAGTGTGGCGCGTCCCCAAGTTAGGTTCTTCCCATGACGTTCTTCCTGTTTGTGATCGTCTCGGTGGTGGCGTCGGTGCTGACGCTCGTCGTGCTGGGATTGATCCTCGTGGGCGGATCGGTCGTGCTGCGGTGCGGGCGTGTGAGCCCCTGGAGCCAGGGTGTCAGCCTACTGGCCATCGTGGCGCTGGTCGGTCTGGTCAGCTACGAGGTCGCCCGGACCCGCGCGCCGCTGCCGGAAGTCCATCCCTTGCTGGCCAAGTCCACCAGCGTCCAAACCAACGACGCCCTGCCGCCGGGTTGGGTCGGCAAGTCGGGCTGGGACGTGAATGGCACCGCCACCGAGACCACCGTTCACAGCGGACGCTTCGCCACGGTCGACGAGGCCGAAGCCGCCCTGGTCGGCAAGCTGGCCGAGCGGGCGATTCAATACATGCTGGCCCAGGGGCTGTTGCCCGAACCTCCTCCACCCGGCGAGGTCAATCGCATTCTGGCCGTCAACGAGACCGAGCGGCTGGTGATCGGCGTCTACCGCGAGTCGTTGTACCTGGAGAGTGTCGACGCCGAGGTGTTCGAGGTCCACGCCCGGCTGCGGTTTGACGAACCGCGGCGGCAGTTGCTGGCGGCACGGGGCCGCTCGTACGCCGGGCGTCAGCGGGCCGATGCCTTGGGGCTGGCCGTGGCCGGAGGATTGGGTACGCTAGCGGTGATCTGGTCGGTGTTGGCTCTTTCGGGAGGCATCCGCCGCACCGCTTCTTTTCCCCAACCGTCTCCGCCGGAATGAGCGAAGCGAGTGACTCGGAACGGGTGCTGGTCGAGCAGATTCGCCGCAACGATCAGAACGCGTGGCGGGAACTCATCCATCGTTACGAAGGGCGGCTGTCGGCCTTTCTTCGGGGGCGGGCCACGCCCGACCGGGTCGAGGACCTGGTCCAGGAGACCTTCATCGGCTTTCTGCGGAGCCTGCCCAACTACGATGTGACCAAGCCCCTGGAAGGCTATCTGCTGTCGATCGCCACCTACAAGCTGACCGACCTGCTCCGTCGCGAGGGCCGTCGCCCCACCGTACCGCTCCGATCCAGCGAGAACACCGGCGACCCCGAGGTGCCGGACTCGGCCCGGGGCGCCAGCAGCCTGTACCGCAGTCGCGAACAACGCGACCACGAACAGCGGGCCCTGGCCGCGGCCCTGACCGAACAACTGGCCCACTACCGCCGTCGCGGCGACTGGGACAAGATCAAAATCACCGAGCTGCTGTTTGTCCGCGGCTGGGCCAACAAAACCATCGCCACGACACTGGGGGTCACCGAAAACCGGGTGGCGACCGTCAAGTTCGAGTTTCTGGCCCGCTTGCGCGACCTGATTCGTCGGCAGGGGGTGATGCCCGAAGACCTGCTGCCCCCCGAGTGAACTCAGCCACATGAGCCACGACGACGAACTCAACGAAGCCGACCTGGAGGGTTACCTCGACGAGGCCCTGCCCCTGGATCGCATGAGCCAGATCGAGGCCCGCGTCCGCACCGATCCGGCCGTGAGGCAGCAGCTGAGCCTGATCAACCGTCGCCGCGATGCCGGCCTGCACTCGATGGGCGGCATCTGGCGACGGTACCGCGTGAGCTGTCCCAGCCGTTCCGCCCTGAGCGGCTATCTGCTGGGATCTCTCGCCCCTGAAGAAGCCGACTACATCGAATTCCATCTCAACGTGATCGGCTGCCGGCTGTGCCAGGCCAATTTGGACGACCTGCGGGCGCGGGCCGAGGACCAGGAAAACCAAGCCGCCGAGACCGACCGCCGCCGTCGCAAATACTTCGAAAGCAGCCGCGGGCTGCTCAGCAAAAATGCGGAATGATTCGCACTCGCCGCCCGCTTGATTATACTGGTACTTGGCGGCTACTCGGGCGAGGCGTGACATTCTGCCCGTGTGCTCCAATCGGCCGCTCTCTTCGTTATCCCGTGTGGTGCGCTCCAGCCCCTGCATGGCGTTGCGCGTTGCCCCAAGTCCTGGCACTCCACCGTTGTGGGTGGAATTCGTCGATCGGTTGAACTCATGAAACCCCTGCTGCAAGTCGTTGATGTCGTGGCCCCGCGGGGATGCCTGGCCCGTTGGTGGGGGCTCGTGGCCGTGTGCGGCTTGCTGCTAGCGCCAGCGAGTGGGGGGTGGGGGCAGGAGGCTGAAGACGTGCCCGCGGGCGATGCGTCGGCGATCCGGACCCAGCCATCGAGCCTGGAGGACCTGTTCGGGGCGATCGGCATCGCGCGTCGGGTGCTCCGCCCGGTGGAGGATTACTCGATGGTCGTCGTCAAGCGCGAGCGGATCGGCGATCAGTTGCGGTCCTACCAGACGGTGCGGACCTACATCCGTCATGACCCGTTTAGCGTGCGATTGGAGTTCACCGCGCCCGACAACCTGGCGGGGCAGCGCGCTTTGTATGTCGAGGGCCGACACGACAACCAGGTGCTCGCCCGGAGTGCGGGCCTGTTGGGCGGTTTGGGTCCGCTGCGGCTCGATCCGCATGGGGCGGTCGCCATGGCCCACAACCGGTTTCCCATCACCCGCTTGGGCCTGCGGAACCTGTTGGACAAGATCGAGTCCGACAACCAGCCGATCAGCGGCCGGCAGCCGCCGACCGTCGTGTTGCATCGCAATACGCGGATCGACGGGCGAGCCAGCGACTGTTTTCAATGGAGCTACAATCAGCAGCTCGATGGCAGCGAGTTGGCGGCCGCCCGGCTGTATTTGGATCGGGCCACCGGGGTGCCTATCCGTTACGAGCAGTACGGCTGGCCCGAGCGGCAGGGTGGACCCTATCGGCTGGACGAGGAGTACACCTTCTACGAGCTGCGGTTCAATCTGGGGCTTGAGGACCGCGACTTCGATCCCGAGAACCCCGCGCTGGGCTTTTTCTTCCAGTTCGATTGATCCCTTGGGTCAGCCGTCGACCTCGGCGGTGAGCGGCCAATTGAGTATCTGGTGACCGGCCTGAACCGTGGCCTTGAGGGGCGAGCGTTTGGGGTCGGCGTATTGGCCGGGCAGGGGATTGTGCCCGGTGGCCTCCATCTGCTCGCCCTCGACCGCTTCGCTGGCGGCTTCAGGCGGCACCTCGCCGGTGCCGTCAATCAGCACCACGTACTCGCCCGCCGACAGGCCCAATCCGCTACCGGTCGCCAGTTGGTAGCTTCCGTCGGGTTGGATGGGACCATAAGCCGCCGCTCCGCCCTGTTGGGGCTGAAAGATGACCATCCCCGCGGTCACCGGTTGGCCTTCGAAAGTCACTTGGCCCGAGACACTGGCTTCGCGTCCGCTGCACCCGGCCAACACGCCGGCCAGGCCCACCAGCACCAGCAGTTTGGCCCAAGAGCAGCGTCCCAAGCCCCAGGCGATGGTGGTGGTCGGGGTGTTCATTGCGGGTCTTTCTCAGCGATGGGGAAAACGGGAACCGGCGGACACCAGCAACGGGGTTCGTTCGTGGAACGGAACCGGGTGCCCTCAGAACGGCATCGGCAGCGTCTCGCCGCCGTCTTTGGTGCAGGCGGCGCGGTAGGAGGCGTGGTCCACGCCTTCGACGATGCGTTTGACACTGGCGTCGGCCGTACAAAACTGCACGATGCCGACATGCAGGCTGCGAAAGCCCATCACCCGCGGCCAGTTGCTTGGTGTGGGTTGCAGGGGCAGAAAGTTGACCGGGGCGTGGCAACTGCTGTAGTCGCCATTGCTGTAGGCCCAGGCCGAGTGCTGATTGTGGGCCGGGACGTCCTCGCCCAGCATGAGTGTATTGCTCACGCCATCGCGGATGTGGGCCATGGTGACTGGGTCGCGGAAGCTGAACCGCCAGAACATGCCATTGTTGGGCGAGGTATTGTGGCGGTCGGCCGAGCCCATCCCGGGCCAGCCGTTGCCCATGTTCGGGTCGCCGATGACGCCTTTGTAGTTGGTCACGGCCATCCGCGTGCCGGAGAACTGGTTCTGCGTGGTGATGATCCGTTCGGAGATGCCGTCCGAGGGACACATCAGGGTCTCGAGTTGGGCCTCGCGGACGAAGTGGGCATCCTCGTGGCGGAGATTGAACTCCAGCAGCTTGAACTGATCAAACAGGGGCTGCTGCTCAAGCTGTGGCAGAATCTCGGTGATCCAACCTCGTTGCGATGGCCCCGTCCAATCGTAGCTGTGGGGAATATGCCGCCGGCCGGTCTCGAAGTTGATGACCGCCATGGCGATCTGCCGCAGATTGTTCATGCACTGGGTCTGTCGCGCGGTCTCGCGAATGCGATTGACCGCCGGCAGCAGCAGGCTCATGAGGATGCCGATGATGGTGATCACCACCAGCAACTCAATCAGCGTAAAACCCGAGGCTCGCATCCCATTTGATTGCATCGTTCGACCCCAGTCGTTTGACTCGTCGCGGGATGGCCACGACCGATGTGGACCCGCACTGTTCAGAAGCCCCACGGACTCCTATCCCGCGTCAAACCGTTGGCAGCCGCAGTATTGGCGCAAGTCCGATGATGGCGGCAAACCGCAACCCAGCAACAATCCCACCACGGCCCTCGCTCGCAACGCAAAGCGTTGCGGCTTTGGCCCCAGGTTGCGGCTCGTGACGCTCCCGGCCATTCGATGGGCTGCGAGGGCAGCTCAGCGACCCTCCGTTTCAGCCTGAGTCTAGCCGGATGGCTCGACTGTGGCTCCAGCGCGCCCCACGGCCCCATCATGGACATTACCAAAGCCCGGCGCTGATTTCAAATTTTTGACCATGTTGCCGCCATCACGTGTGGAATCGAGGCGAGGCCGGCTCGGTGACCGCCGTTCGAAATGGCGGATTGAACTTTGTCGTGTCCAGATTTGGAACCCGCCGGGCAATGGGAGAGCGGCACGGTGCCGACAGGTCTAGTCGAGCCGACATCGGCCGGGGGCTTGGCCATGCTGGAAAAAAATTGCTGGCACCCTTGCGGCGGGTGGAGTACCCTGCGGAGTGAGTCCCCCCGCCCGAGGTTCGGATCCTGTTCGAACTCTCCGCGGTCACGGGCGGTGCGCGGCTCGAGGGCGTTCTGAACGGATCGGGTCACCATCGAGCCATCCTCTCGGCCGCGATGGTCCAGCGATCCCCTTTTGCTTTGCTGAGGCGATGGTTCCATGGCAGCTCTTCCCGCGTTGACGTTTCTGCAGCGTCTGGTCCGCCGCTCACGTCGCCCCCGGCGGCCCGATGTTGCCGAACAGCGGCTTGCGGTGGAGCGCTTGGAAGATCGCATCGTGCTGGCCGCCGTCACCGGCGACACGGTGGTCGGCGGGATCGAGCCGGTAGACTCCGAGAGCCTGGTCTACTGGCTGCGGGCCGACGATCTATCGACCTTGGTGCTGGACGATGGCCGCGTGACGGCTTGGAACGATGCGTCGGCAAGCGGCAACAACTTTACCCAGGCCGACCTGGCCAAGCAGCCGCTGTACATCGCCGATGGCTTCGGCGCGTTGGACATGCCCAGCATCCGTTTTGATGGCGACCTGACCGATCACGCCGGCGGCGTGGCCCCGAATGCCGATGAGTTGGTCCTGTCCAACAGTACGTCGCCCCGCACCGTGATCATCGTCAATCAGGTGACCGATCACACCTCCTTCATGGGTATCTGGGGCCGCAACGATGCCGATTTCGGCATCCGCCGGGTGAGCAACACGACCTGGCAGCATCCCGGCGGTGGCTTCACATCGAATGGCCATCTTGCCGTCAATGGCCAGTCGAGCCTGAATCCGTCGGTGGGACTGAATACGGTCCACATCCTCACGGCGACCAACTACACGGGAACCGTCATCAACACCACGAGCCTGGGCAACTACTTCCGCGTTGGCTCCAACACTCCACGGCCGTTCGTCGGTGATGTCGCCGAGGTGTTGGTCTTTGATCGTGTGCTTTCAGACAACGAACGGACCATTGTGGAGAATGCCCTGGCCGCCAAGTACGGCATCAGCCTGGGGGCCAATGATTTGTACTTGGGCGATACGGCCGCGGCCGGTTTCTACACCCAGGATGTGTTTGGCGTGGGCGGCGGTCTGCTGAACGTCGCCCTGGGACGAACCGCGACGCAAAGCTCGACCAACGGCGTGGGTGGGGCCGCCCGGGCGGTGGACGGCAACCCCAATGGCAGCTTTTCGGCGGGTTCTGTCAGCCAGACCACCAGCCAAGTGGCCCCCTGGTGGCAGGTCGACCTGGGCCGCGAACACGCGATCCATCAGATCGAGCTGTTGAATCGTACCGACACGCAGATGCAGCAGTTTGCCGATCTGCGGATCACGATTCTGGATGCCGACGGCCAGGAGGTGTTCGTCTCGCCGCTGCAGAATCCCGGCAACGAACTCGGCAGCCCCAATCGGCTGGTCATCGACATCACCCAGTTCAATCTCGGGGCGCCGATTCAGGGCCAAACCGTGCGGGTCGAGATTGTCGACGACGCCGCCCGGGTATTGAGCCTGGCGGAAGTGCGGATCTTCGCTCCCGATACCGAGACCAACGTCGCGATGCTGCGTCCGGCCAGTCAGAGCAGCACGACCAACAGTGCCCCGGCCAGCCGCGCCGTCGATGGGGTGACCAACGGCACCTGGGGGCACGGTTCGGTGACGCACACCGCCAACGATTTAGAACCCTGGTGGATGGTCGATCTGGGCGGGCCGCAGGCCATTGAACAGATCAACCTGTTCAATCGCACCGACTGCTGCCGCGACCGCCTGCAAGACGTGGTGGTCGAGATTCTGGATGCCGCGGACAACGTGGTCTGGAGTGTCCAGGGCATCAACGCCGGCAACGCGGCGGACACCGGCAATCCGTTTGCCCTGGGCGTCAACGTCCTCAACACCAACGGCGGTCAACCCGTCGAGGGCCACAAGGTGCGGGTCTGGCTCGACCGCACCGGCATCCTCAGTCTGGCCGAGGTCGAGGTGCTGGTGCAGACACCGCCTCAGCCGGGCGTCACCGCGGCCGGTTCGGCCGGCCTGGGCTTTGTCCTGCCGGGCCAGGGCGTGGGAGCCTGGGTGTTTGCCGGTCATCGGACCGAGAACAATACCCTGGTCTCCACCGATCTGGCCTTCGGAGTCGATCAGCGGTGGAGTCGGGTGTGGTACGTCGACGTGACCGGTTCGACCGACGCGACCCTGGTGTTCGATTTCGCCGACGCGGGTCTGGCAACGCCGGGCCCTGAGGTCCAGAGCTTTCAATTGCTCTACAACGCGACCAACGACTTCGAGACCAGCGAGTCGCCGTTTACGGTGCTGGATGTGACCGGCACGCGGGACGGTGATCGGGTCACGTTTCATCTGCCGGCCGCCGTCTTGCAGGATGGCTACTACACGCTGGGATTGGCCGCAGCCGGCGTGGACCAGCCGCTGACCGGCGGCACACTGCCCGGCGGCTTCGAGACGACCCATTCCGAAAGCGTCCTGTATTGGCTGCGGGCCGACGACCTGGGCAGCCTGATGCTGGACGACGGCCG
>JBJHDE010000210.1:0-2746 GCA_050486385.1 Planctomycetales bacterium
TTGTGGTACTGGTGGCTTGTCCACCAGTGTTTGCCAACGCCTGCAATAAGTCGATGGGTTGCCGTGAAACTCTTCGAAAAAACGAGCTACAAGTGTCGGCCGGTCCGGCTCAACCACACACTGGTGGGCAAGCCACCAGTGCCACGATTTTTGTCAGAATTTGTCGGAAGTGTCGGGCAGCGATCCGTGGTTCTGTTTGCGTTGCGCCAGCTCGGGCGGTCGGCGGACGACCAGGATCTCGTCCTTGCCGAGGAACCGCCGTTCGCGGAGCACAGTTTCATAAGGGCCGCCGACCAGTGTTTCGAAATCGGGCAGATCATCGCTCCGCAGCACGATGGCCCCGTTGGGCTGCTCGTGCCAGAAGCGGGCGATCTCCTCGCCGCTGTGCAGCGTGGGCACCCGATTGCGTGCATAAAAGGTCAGCGTCGAGCGATAATAGCGAAAGCCGGCCAGCTCGGCAGCGCCATTGTCGGGGGCGCCTGCCACCCGGGCGATCCGTTCGCTGTTCTGAAATGCATTGAGCTGGGCACTGCCCCACGGAAAAATGCCCAGCATGAAGACAATGCCGGTCACCCCGAGGGTGGCCAGGGCCGCCGGTCGTCGATCGTGCTTCACAAACCAGCTCATGGCCAATCCGCCCAGCAGCGGCACCAGGCCCACGCAGGCCAGCCACTCCTGGCCAGGCAATAGCAGATGCGCGGCCACGCCCAAACCGACCGCGACCAGCACGCCCACCGTCGTCAGGGTGGCGGCGCCAAGCTGCATCATGCGGCGATAGGCCGGCACGGCGGCTTGCACCCAACCGGTGGCAAAGTGGGCGGTCAGCAAAGCCAAAGCCGGGTAGGCGCTCAACACATAGTGCGGCAGCTTGGTGCTGGCCAGTGTGTACAGCCCCACGTGAAACACGCTCCAGATCGTTAACAGCATCAGCGCCGCTTGCCGGGGACTGCCGGCCTGCATCTGCCGCAAGCACGAGAACACCGCCAGGGGCAGGATCACCGACCAGGGAAAGCTGCCCGCCAGGATGGCCAGAATGTAATAGAACGGCGGGCCGTTGTGATTCTCCATCGGCCGGGTGAAACGGCCCAGGTTGTGATCTCCCAGAAAGCCGGCCAACCACGCGCCGTCGGTCATCCAGCTCACGGCCACGTACCAGGGAGCCGCCAGAACCGCCCCCACCAGCAGGCCCGTCAGCGGGCGCATGGCGATCAACGCCCGACCAAAATCCCCGAGCCGCAGATTGCCCAGCAGCCAGCCGCAGCGACCCAGGATGGTGCGGGGTTCGGCTGCGGTGGGCGTTGTGGTTCGTAGGCGATCGAAGTACTGCACCGCCATGACGAACAGGCCCACGGTGGCCGCTGGCAACACGACTCCCACGGGGCCCTTGGCCAGCACGGCCAGGGCCATCACGCTGTAAATCGTGATCCAGGCCAGCACGCCGGTGGGTAAGAAGCGTAAACGTCCGTCTTGCGTGTCGAACGCCTTGGGCAGGGTTTCGGATTGAAAGCCGCGGCCTTGCCGTTTGACCCAGGCCACGTAAACCAGCATGGCCAGCGTTAACAAAAACACCAGCAGGCTCTCGGGCGTGGCAGCCCGGCCCACGGCCACGAACATGGGCGACCCGCACAGCATGATGGCCGCCCAGAATCCCGTGCGGCCCTCCAGCAGCAATCGCCCCAGTTGATAAGTACACAGCACCGTGCCCACGGCCAGCACCGCCGACCAGAAGCGGGCGGCGAACTCGCTGACGCCAAACACCGCATAGGCCGAGGCCATCAGCCAGTACAACAGCGCCGGCTTGTGGTCGCGCAGCTCGCCATTGAAGACCGGCACGATCAGGTTGCCGCGCTCCAGCATCTCGGCGGTACAGGCGGCATTGCGGGGCTCGTCTTCATCAAACAGATGCGGGCCACCCAGGTTGGCAAAGAACACCAGCCCCGCCAGCAAACACAGCAGTCCGGTGGTGAGCCCGGGTCGGTTCATCGGCGAGATCCTCGGGGGTTTCCAGATGTCACGCGGTGCGAGTCACGCCAGCCAATCCATGCGACTTGATCACGGCCAACATGGCCCACTGGGCGGTGGCAGGGTTCAAGCGGCGCGAGCGGTCGAGGCCGCGTGGCCGTTCTGGGCCCCGGGCGTCCGGTCGGCCAGCGACCGATGGAAATTCACCATGCGGCGGATGCCATAAGGCCGGATGCCGCGGGCCTCGTTGTAGGTGCGGTTGGTCATCTCGCCTAACAAGCCCAGCGAGACAAATTGAATGGCCGCAATGCCGGCGGTGGCCCCGATGATGAGCAGCGGATTGCCCGTCATGTTAAAATCCACCATGAACCGCATCAGCACGACCATCATCAGACACACCAGCGACAGGCCTCCCGCGAGACCCGCCAAACTGCCGAACAGCCGCATCGGGCTGGCCTGGTAGTCCAGCAAATACTTGACGGTGATGAGATCTTGCAGCACGCGAAACGTCCGCGACAGGCCATACTTGGTGGTCCCAAACCGGCGAGGGTGATGCCGCGTGACCACCTCGACGCACTTCGCCCCGCGGGCGTGGGCCAGAATGGTAATGTAGCGGTGCATCTCGCCTTGCAGCCCCAGCTCGTCGGCGATCTCGCGCCGCATGACTTTCAGGGCACAGCCCAGATCGTGAACTTGCACCCGCGTGACCCGTGCAATCAACCAATTGGCAATCCGGCTGGGGAGCTTGCGATTCAAGAAGGTGTCTTGCCGTTGCTTTCGCCAG
>JBJHDE010000210.1:2756-8582 GCA_050486385.1 Planctomycetales bacterium
TAACCTTCGTTGAGCTTGTCCAGCATCATCGGGATGTCTTGCGGATCGTTCTGCAAGTCGCCATCCAGGGTGACCAGCACCTCGCCCTGGGCGTGGGAAATGCCGGCGTCCATCGCGGCGCTCTGGCCAAAGTTCCGCCGCAGGTGAATCACCCGGACCCGGGGATCGCCGGCGGCCAGCTCATCCAGCCGGGCGTCGGAACCATCGGTCGAGCCGTCGTTGACCAGGATCAGCTCCCAGCTTTGGGGCAGCGGATCCAGGACCTCGGCCACCGCCGCATGCAGCGGGCCAATGTTTTCCAGCTCGTTGCAAATCGGCACCACCACCGAGACTTCGGGCGGATCCAGCACGGCGGTCGGCAGGGCATGGGGCGTGGGAGACACGGGTTTCATCCTCACGGGAGACACAATGCAAGACGGGTTCAGGCGGGCTGTTTCCAACCCGGGAGGGTCGCGGGCCCAGGCCCAGCGGCCATCGGCAGCGTTTCAGGAAGCTCGGCCGGGGCACCGGGAGCGGCGGGTGCCAGCAGGTAGATGGCTCCGCCCAGCAGTCCGCAGGCCAGCAGCACGACAAACCACAACACGCCCACGGCCAGGCCTTGTTCATGGGTCACGCCAAACGAGGCCAGGGCCACGGCCAGGGCGCCTTCGCGAACCCCCAGGCCGCCGATACTCAGCGGCAAGGCCGCCAACAAAATCACCGGCGGCACGGCCATGAAGTAGGCCTCCCAGGGCACGGGCAGACCCACGGCGGCACCCAGCAGCGCCACGGTGGCCACATTCAGCAGTTGCACGATTAAGCTCAGCCCATAAGCCGCCGACAGGACGACGGGCGAGTCGCGGTAGGGGGCAAGCTGGGCCAGCCGACTGGCCACCACATGCCCGCCGGGCAAGAAGCGGGCCACCGGTGGCAGCAGCCACAGGGCGGCGAATCCCAGCACGCCGAAGATCAGCGACAGGCCCAGGATCGCGGTCAGCATGCCCAGGGCGTTCCAGCCCAGCGTCTGCGTCAACAGCCCGGCCAGACCGATGATCACCAGGGCACTCAGGCCGATGGCCCGATCAGCCAGCAAGGTGCAAGTCGCCAGCCCCAGCCGTTGCGTGGCCTGGCCCAAACGCACGGCCTTGTAGACATCGCCGCCAATCGACGTGGGCAGGCACAGGCTGAAGAACATGCCGTGGAAGTACCACAGAAACAGCGTGGAGTACCGCACCGGCAGGTCCAAGGCCGCCACCAGCCGCCACCAACGAACCGTGGTCACCACCTGACTCGCCAAGTTGGCCACCAGGGCCAAGGCCACCAGTCCCCACAGGCTGTTGGCCAGCGTGCCGCCAGCGGCGCCCAGATCCAGGCCCCATGCCAACAGGCCCAGCAACACGGCCGTGACGCCAATTCTGAGAACGATCCCCCAGCCACCCCGACGTTTCGGGCGGGACGACGAGGAGCCGGATCCATCCGGATGATTGGGGGCCATGGCTCGCTTCCTTGCGCGCAGGCGAAAAACAGTCGCGCGGTGGTGTAGCGACCAGCCGCCCTCGGGGTCAACCTCGCTTTCCACCAGACCACTCGGAAGGGCCGTTCGCCCGCCGGGCGGTTACTCGTCCAGTTTGCGGACGGTCACGCGACGGATGAGGTACTTGTTGTACTGATCGCCGTCGGATTCGAGCAGGAAGTTGAAGCCCCAGTAGTTGACGAACTGCGGGTCGTCGATCCGCCGCCGCATGGTGTGCCACTGCTGATTGTCGGGGATCGTGTACCAGTGGCCGGCCGTCTTGAAGCCGTCGGTCGACTCGTAGACCAACTTGAAGCCCGCATTGGCGTTGTCGGGATTGCGGCGGACCTCGACTTCAATCTCAATCGGCACCGCGTCGTAGCTCAGAAACGCGGGGTCGACAATGAAGGCGTTGCCCCCAGGCACATTGCCCGCCCGGGCCGAACCCCCGTAAGCCACCACGGCCTGGGCCACGTGGGCTCCCGACCGTGTCCGCAAGCCCCGCTCGGTGACGGTCTCGCCAAATTCAATGGAGACCTCGCGGGCGTCGGCGGCATCGTGGCCCCAATCCAGCGGGCGATCGCGATTCTCCCGGGCTTCGGCAACCAGCTCGTCGGGCACATCCAACAAGAACACCGGTCGCACGTCCAACGACCACGAGCGACGGGTGCGGATCGTGCCGGTGGGTGGATCGACCACACGGATGTCGTCGGCGAACTCGACCACGGTGGGCGAACCCGGCGCGCCCCAGGCGACCAGCACGACTCCGTCGGCCCCTTCAAAGGCAAAGGCTGGCCCCCGCCCGCCGAGTCGCGTCCAGCCCAGGTACTCGGGATAGGGTCCCAGATGGCGAATCATATTCGCCAAGGCGTGGTAGGCCGGTCGGGGCAAGCCCTCGCGATCCAGCAGGCCCAGCGGTCCGCTATCGCCGTCGCGACCTTCGAACCATTGCAGACACTCCACGCCCTGGGCCATCGACATGGTGTAGGCTTTGACCAAGGCATGTGCCTGCGGTCCCAGCCCCTTGCGGGCGTCGACGCCCAGTTCGGTAAAGATCACCGGCACGTCCCGCTTGGCCGGATTGCGTGCCGCCAGCATCCGCCGCAACGTGGGAACGATGTGGCAGAACACCGCCTCGGTGCCGGCATGATCGGCCACGCCGTCGAGTACCTCGTAGGGATGCAAGACGACAAAGTCGAAGTGGTCCTTCGCCCCGGCCAGGATGACTTGCTCCAGATAGTTGATGTGGGCACTCTTGGCCGCCAGCCCGATTTGAAACGCCGGGTCCACGGCCTTGGCCGCTCGGTAGGCCGCCACCACAATCTTGGCGTAATCGGCGGGCGTTTGGTCTTTGCCGGTGAAGTTGGGCGGCTCGTTCCACACCTCAAGCCGGGTGGTCCGGCCTTGCACCCGCCGTGCCACCTGGGTCACGTAGTTGGACCAGCCCTCGATGTTGTTCACGGGCAGATGGCCGGGCGGGTCGACTTCGTTCCAACTGGGGTTGCCGATCAGCAGGCAGCCAAACTCGAAGCCGTGCTCGTCCAGGTAGTCCATCTGCTGGTCGAAGGCCTCCCAAGACCACTCGCCAGGCTTGGTTTCCAGCGCGCCCCAACCGGCCTGAGGCGAGCGATAGGCCGTCAGGCCGATGGCCGCCATCTGCGGCACCCAGCGTTCGTTGTCGTTGACACTGCGATTGTTGATATAGCAACTGCCAATGCCGAAGGGGCTCAGCCGTTGGGATTCGCTCGGCGGGTCAGCCACGGCCACGGTCGCCAGGGACAACGCCAGACCCAGGGACAACGCCAGACGGCAAATCGACTTCAAGGCAAACGTTGCGATCACGGAGGTCTCTCGATGCAAGCAGGAAGGGTTCAATCGTTCGCCACCACCGCCAGATGAGCCTCGGCCGGCGATCGTCTGAGTTGAACGCACAGCAAGCGGTGCCCCCAGGGTTGGTCGCAAACCAGCTCCGGTTACGCCCGACGACGCCATCTTTCGGCCGATCCCAAACAAGTCGGCGTCGGTGAGCGCGGGGGGCCCGACAGGCCAGGGGCCGCGGATTGCCGGCACAGGCGACGAGCCCGACCCCATCCGAAAACCCATTCAAGGCAGATTGCGGAAGCCGACTCTCAGTGTCAGGCGTTCCCGCCGGCCCGTCCAGCGGTGGATTCCCCCGGGATCCATAGTTTCAGGGGGATCGCCCGAGGCGTCAGGGGGTGGCCATGCATCACCATCCGCTTATGGGTCTTTCGCCCCGGTGAGGCTTCCCTTAGGCTGAATCCGTGAGGTTGCCACCGTGGATGGGAGCGCCGATGGCTCTTGTGGATTTCGATTTTCAACCGCGGACCCGCGTGGTCTTCGGTCCGAATAGCGTCGACCGATTGGGGGCCCTGGCGCGCGAACTCGGGGCTCAGCGGGCCTTCGTCGTCAGCGATCCGGGCATCGTCCGCGCCGGCCACACCGAACGCGGATTGGTCACCCTGGCCGAGTCGGGCGTGACCGCCGAACTGTTTCAGGACACCCAGGAGAACCCCACCACCGAAACGGTGGATCGCGCGTTGGCCGTCGCCCGCGAGTTCCGTCCCGATTTGATTGTGGGCCTGGGTGGCGGCAGCAGCATGGATTGTGCCAAGGGCGTCAACTTCTTGTATTCCTGCGGCGGTCGGATGCGGGATTACTGGGGCCGCGGCAAGGCCACCAGCGAGATGCTGCCCATGATCGGCGTGCCGACGACCGCCGGCACGGGCAGCGAGGCCCAGAGTTTCGCGCTCATCTCCGATGCCGAGACCCACGTCAAAATGGCCTGCGGCGACATCCGGGCCGCCTGCCGCGTGGCGATTCTTGATCCCACGTTGACGGTCACCCAACCCCGGTTGATCACGGCACTCACGGGGCTAGACGCCTTGAGCCACGCCCTGGAAACCTGGGTCACCCGCGATCGCAATGCCGTGAGCACCCTGTACAGCCGCGAAGCCTGGCGGCTGCTGCATCATCACTTTGGGCGGGTGTTGGCCGACCCCGGCGATTTGGACGCCCGGGGCGCCATGCAATTGGGGGCGTGTTTTGCTGGGTTTGCGATCGAGAACAGCATGTTGGGGGCGGCCCACGCCTTGGCCAATCCGCTGACCGCCGAGTTCAACGTGGTGCATGGGCAGGCGGTGTCGTTGATGCTGCCGCACGTGATTCGCTTCAATGCCGAGCAGTTCGGCCCGCTGTATCACGAACTGACGGCCACCACCAATGGTGGGCCCATCCATGGAGCCGGTGGGGCCGAGGCCCTGGCCGAGTTTGTCGTGCGGCAGACGGCCGACGCTGGCCTTGCAACCCGCTTGTCCGCGCTGAACGTCACCCCCGAGAGCCTGCCACGCCTGGCGACCGCGGCCGCCCAGCAGTGGACCGCGGGGTTCAACCCACGTATCGTGAATGAAGCGGCATTGCTCGACCTGTACGAGCGGGCCCTGTGAAGCCCTTGGGGGGGTGAGCAGCGCCAACCTGGACCATTCCAAACTCCATCACCAGAAAGGTGTGCCCATGCGAACCGCGCCCGTCTCGCTGGTCGCCGGATTGCTGAGCCTGGTGTTGCTGCCCGGACTGCAACCGGTGGCCGCCGACGAAGCCCTGGCGGTGGCGGCCGGTCTGCTCGGCGATCTCGAAGATGATGCGCTCGGCGTTATCGAGCAGCTCCTTGCTGTCGCGCCCCTCCGGCTGGAAGGCGCTGGTCACCACCTCGGTGCCGGCGCGAATGAGCTGGCGCAGCACCGAGCGCTCGCGCACGATGTCGGCGTAGGCCTGGATATTGGCGGCGCTGGGCGTGTCGCGGGCAAGCGCGCCGAGATAGGCCAGTCCGCCGGCGTCCTCGAGCAGCTCGTGCGACTTCAACCACTCGGAGAGGGTGACGACGTCGAGCGGCTGATTGCCCTCGGCGAGCGCGGCGATGCCGCGGAAGATCACGCGGTGATCGCGCCGGTAGAAATCCTCTTCGGTGATCCGATCGCCGACCTGCTCCCAGGCGCGGTTCTCCAGCATCAGGCCGCCGAGCACCGCCTGCTCGGCCTCGAGGGAATGCGGGGGGAGCTTGAGCGCGTCCGTCTCGGACGCCATTGCTCGCGGCTCGGCCATGGGGTTCTTCTCCTACGCCAACCAAACCACCCGGTCGACGCGCCATGACGAGCCGCGCGCGCCGGGGCCACCGGCGCTTGCCGATGGGCGACCGCGTGCCTCGGCTGCGCGAGGCACGGCGATCCCCCTAAGCGTAGCCGCCTCAGGCCTCCGCGGCGACGACCACCTTCACGGATGCGTCGACGTCGGTGTGCAGGTGAAGCTCGATCTCGTAC
>JBJHDE010000211.1:0-8581 GCA_050486385.1 Planctomycetales bacterium
CCACCACGCCCTGGACCCTGCCCAGCAACCTGTTTGCCGCCGTCGCCCCGGATTTGGAATACAGCATCGTCCGCGATCCCGATCTCGACGAGAAGCTGATCCTGGCCTCGGCCCTGGTGGAAACCCTGGCGGCCAAAGTCAAACGCCCGCTGGAGGTCGTGGGCACGCTGCCCGGGCGGGACTTGCTGGGCAAGCGGTACCTGCCGCCCTTTCCCACGTACTACGAGACCTACGGTCCGGCGCAAGGCACGCTGGTCGACGGCGGTCAGGAGTTTTTGTACTGGCGGGTGGTGGCCGCCGACTTTGTGAGCGCCGAGAGCGGCACCGGCGTGGTCCATCAGGCCCCGGCCTTTGGCGAAGTCGACTACGATGTGCTGGAGCGCGAACGCGAGCGATTCGTCGAAGGCGAACGGCCCGAGCTGTTGTACTGCGTGGGCCCCGATGGCAAGTTCACCGACGCCCTGCCGGACTTTGAAGGACGCTGGGTCAAGGAAGCCGACCGCGACCTGATCCGCCACATGCGCGAGGATCGCACGCTGTACCATGCCGAGCAGTACTCGCACGAGTATCCCTTCTGCTGGCGTGCCGAGAACGATCCGCTGATTCAATACCCGCGGCAAAGCTGGTTCGTCCGGACCACCCAATTCCGCGAGGCGATGCTGGCCAACAACCAGCGGATCAACTGGCTGCCCGAGCACATCAAGCAGGGGCGATTTGGCAACTTTCTGGAGAGCAACGTCGACTGGGCCCTGAGCCGCGAACGCTACTGGGGCACGCCATTGCCGATCTGGCAGTGCGAGGCCACGGGCAAGCAACAGGCGATTGCCCACTACCAGGAACTGCTGGCCCAGCCCGGCGTGACGGGTCACGAGGTCTGGCAGGCCGCCAAGGCCGCCCACCCCGAATTGCCCGACGACCTGTGTGTCCACAAGCCCTACATCGACGCCATCACCTACGATTCGCCCTTCGCGCCGGGAGCGCGCATGCGGCGGGTGCCCGAGGTGATTGACTGCTGGTTCGACAGCGGGGCCATGCCCTTTGCGCAATGGGGCTACCCGCACAAAAACGTCGACGAGTTTGCCAAGGCCTTTCCCGCCGACTTCATCAGCGAGGCCATCGACCAGACCCGAGGTTGGTTCTACAGCCTGCTGGCCATCAGCACCCTGCTGTTTGGACCCGAGGCCCAGTCCCAGACCGACTCGCAAGCGGCCAGTTCGGGCCCATCCAACACTGGCGATCCCGCGTTTGAATATCCCTTGCCGTTTCGAACCTGCATTGTGCTGGGGCTGATGCTCAGCGAATGGTGGGAGAACAAGACCACCGGGCATGTCTATCTGACCGAAGAAGACGCCTTGGCGGCCGCCGGCGCTGGCCAGTACAGCCAGTTTGTCGGCAAGATGAGCAAGATGAAGCGGAACTACCGCGAGCCGCAGCAGATTTTCGATCGCTACGGGGCCGACGCCCTGCGGTGGTACTTCTTCAGCAATCAGGCCCCCTGGACCGAGATCCGCTACGCCGAAACGGCCATTCGCGAGAGCGTGCCCGAGTTTTTGCTGCGGCTGTGGAACGTGTATAGCTTTTTCGTGATCTACGCCAACATCGACGGCTTCGATCCCACCCAGGACCTGCCCGAAGCGGCCGACGACCTCAAGCCCGAGGTCTTGCGACAAGCCCCTGGTTACCGTCCCCCCGAACAACGCGGCGAGTTGGACCAGTTCATTCTGGCCGAGTTGTGCCGCACCACCCGCGATGTGGTGGCGGCGATGGACGCCTACGACAACTTCACCGCCTGCCGCACGATCACGCAATTCGTGGACGTGCTGAGCAACTGGTACGTCCGTCGCAGCCGCGATCGCTTTTGGGCCAACAAGGATCAAGGCGACGGCCGCGACAAGGCCGATGCCTACTGGACCTTGTTCGAGTGCCTGCTGACGACCAGCAAGCTGATCGCCCCGTTCGTGCCCTTTTTGGCCGAGACGCTGTGGCAGAATCTGGCGCGGGGGCCCTTGGGCGACCGGGTCCGCGAAAGCGTCCACCTGTGCGATTTCCCCACGGCCGAGGTCACCGCCGAGCAGGAGGAACTCGCCCGCCGCATGGAAGTGGTGCTCGAGATTGTTTCCAGTGGGCGGGCCGCGCGGAGCGAGGCCAAGATCAAGGTCCGCCAACCGCTCAGCAAGGTCGAGGTGATCCTCTCGCAGGCTGATCAACGCGCGTGGATCGAGAGCCACGCCGACCTGATTGCCGAAGAGCTGAACGTCAAACGGGTCGAGTTTCCCGCGGCGGCCGATGACTACATCGAGTACGAGGTCCTGCCCGACCTCAAGAAACTGGGTCCCCGGCTGGGCAAGCTCACCCCGGTGTTCCGCAAACACCTGCAAACGGTCGATCCCCCGCGGCTGCTGGCCGAGATGCATGCCGCGGGTCGCGTGACCTTCGACCTCAACGGCACGCCCTTCGAGATTGCCCAAGACGAACTGCTGGTGCGATTGAAAGCCAAGCCGGGTTGGGCTGCCGCCCAGGGACCCAGTGCCGTGGTCGTGCTGGCCACCGAAGTCACCGAAGAACTGGTGGCCGAGGGCCTCGCCCGCGAACTCGTCCACGCCGTGCAAGGCCGACGCAAGGAACTGGGCTGCGAGTACACCGACCGCATTGCCGTGGGCCTGGTGACCGAGGCCGAGGAACTCCGGCGGGCGGCCACCCGCTTTGCCCAGTCCATTTGCAACGAGACGCTCACAACCGATTGGCAGCTCGGTCCCCTCGAGGACACCGAGCCCGTTGAACTCAAACTCGCCGGTCACGCCGCCACGCTGTACGTGCGGGTGACGAACACCACCCCCTGAGGCCGACCGCCGCCGCATCGACCCGCGGTTCAAACCGCGCTGGCGGTGGGCCGCGGGGGTTCCGCGGGTAACACCGCTCCGCATTGCTTCGCAGCGAACAGTCCGTCTGCTACAACCGAGGCCTTCGGCGAGCATCAACTGCGCGTCCCACATGTCACCATTCGACCCGCCCATGACCACGCCCCTGCGACTCGCCGTGCTGATCTCGGGTGGTGGGCGGACGCTGGGCAATCTGCTCGCCCGGCAAATGGACGACACGCTGGCGGCGGCGATCCACCTGGTGGTGGCCAACAACCCCGACAGTCCCGGCATCGGCCTGGCCGAGAGCCACGAAATCGACACCCGACTCATCGACCATCGCGAGTTCGCCTCGGCCGAGAGCTTCAGTCAGGCCGTCTTCGACGCCTGCCGCGAGGCACAGGTCGACCTGGTGGTCATGGCGGGCTGGTTGCGATTGCTGGTCATTCCGCCCGACTTCGAGAATCGGGTGATCAACATCCATCCCTCGCTGTTGCCCGCATTTGGCGGCAAGGGCTTTTACGGGCTCCGCGTGCATCGGGCGGTGCTCGACAGCGGGGCCGAGCGCTCGGGCTGTACGGTGCATCTGGTCGACAACCAGTACGATCACGGCCCGGTGCTGCACCAGCGCGAAGTGCCCGTCGAGCCCGACGACACCGCCGAAAGCCTGGCGGCTCGGGTGTTTGCCGCCGAATGCGAGGCCTATCCGTTTGTCATCAACCAGTGGGCCGCCGGGCAGATGCCGCCCGAGGGGACTCGCTGACACCCACCCCAGCGGGGCCGCGGGTTCCGCCCAACGCACCGGCCGCTTAGGCTCACGGGCAGTTTGCACGCACTCTGCCCCTGACGATGAGGCGCGATGATGTTGGGTGATGGGATGAACCCTCGGCGTTGGCCCATGGCCGCCGCGGCGCTGATGCTGCTGGCTGTGCCAGTTGCCGAAGCGGCCGACGAGGTCACGGCCGACGAAGTGGCCGCCTGGCTGACCGACTGGACCACCGGCACCTTGGCCCAGCGACGGCAGGCCGAACACCGCCTGTGGGCCGATCCCCACGCAAGTGCCCAGGCCCTGGAAGCCTGGATCGACAACCATCCCGGCGACGACCGACTTCCGGCCGCCCTGGAGTTGCTGCGTCGCGGGCGGCGGCCCGAACAATTGGCCCGTGTGGTGATCCGCCTGCTGGATGACAGCCGACGAAGCGACGATTGGCCCCACGCCGCGACCGCGGCCCAGGGGCTGCCGGCCGAATTGCTGGCCAAGCCGCTGATGGAACGCCTCGACCTTTCGCGAGCCGTGCCGCAAAACACGGCCCTGCTTGCGGCGTTGACCCACCTCAAGCAAGTTCCGCCAGAAGCCCTGGCGACCCTGCTGCCTTGGTGGGTGGCCGATCCGCCTGAGCTGCGGGCGTCGGTCCACGAGGTCTCGGCCCGCGCTGTGTTCGATCGCCCCGGCGACGAGCCCTGGGAGCTGGCCGCTTGGCGGGAGGGACTCGACGCCGTCGATCAACGCTTGCTGGAGCGAGGGCTCGAGAAACTCGCCGAGGACCGCGAGACCGAACATGCCGGCCTTCGCCAAGCCGCCCAGCGGCTGAGTCTGGCCCTGGGCCAGATCGAACCCGTCCTCCTGCAAGACCTGCGAATCGTGGCCGTCAGCCATGCCACCGAAGAGTCCCCGGTCGACAATCTGCTCAACGGCCAGGCCGGCTCGCGCGAGGCCCAGGACCAATGGCGAAGTCGGGCTGACGGCAGTTATCCCTGGGTGGTCATTGATCTAGGACGGACATCGACGGTCACGCACCTCGAGATCGTCAACTTCAATCAAGTCCGCGAGACCCAGCTCGGCCTACGTCGTTTGGCGATCTTCGTGGGCGAGACACCCCGGTTCGTGGAAGCGTCTCGGGTGACGGAACTCCCGCGTGCCTCGGAAGAAGAAGAATTGAAGGAAATGCTCCAGCGGATCGAGCTACCCGCAACGTCTGGGAGATACTTAGTTCTTCGAGGGGAATCAACCCACCATGACGGGAAGGATGGTGGTCTAAACGTAGTGAGGGTCTACGGTTTACCTCATTAGGTGCAGCAATTTTCGCCAAGATTCCCGACCTGATGACTTGGATATCCTTGTCGGGAAAGCTACCATCTCTAGTATAGGAGAAAACTTTACTCCGGATTGGGGCATCCGGACCCCCCGCACCCGAGATTTGTCAACCCATGAAACTCACTCGCAGCGTCGGTTACGCAATCGGCGTCCTTCTCAGGGTTTCCGACGAGAACTCGTCGGGTCCGGTACCGCTGAAGACCATCGCCGAGGGGTGCGATCTCCCCCCGCGATTCATCTACCGGATCCTGCGGCGACTCGTGAGTGCCGGCCTGTTGGTGGGGATTTCAGGCCCGGGGGGTGGCTACCGCCTCGGAAGAAAGGCCAACCAGATCAACTTGTTTGATGTGCTCCTGGCTGTGGAGGGTCCCCTCCCCCAACCAGAACTGGAGGCCATTCACCCCACCCAAGCCAACGCCTTTGCGCTCATCAACGAGGCCTGCCAGCAATCGCTGGAGCGATTCGAGGCCAACTTGAGCAAATTGACTCTGGCCCGGTTGGCTCGCCAGTAGTTTGCCCACACCGCCGGCGAGACAATTTTGTCTAAGGCGTTGACCCCAGCGGCCGATGCCCTTAATGTATCAACATGCATTGATATGTTTTTTGGGCATTGCGTCCCGAGGTCATTCTCGGGGCGGTCAGGCGCGAGGCATCGATGGGGATTGGGCTTCCAGTCAAGAAGCTTCCGAGTCGGACGTGGTCAGGCATCCTGCTGACGGCGGTGTGGGTGGTTTTTGCCAACGCTGCGTGGCTGGCGGCTCATGACCTGGACCAGGGTCGCGCAATCTACCTGCAACACTGTGCCGCCTGCCACGGCGACAAGGGCCAGGGTGACGAGACCATCGCCCCTCTGATCGGCGACAAACCCCTACGGGAACTGGTCGAACTGATCGACCGCACCATGCCCGAGGGCAGCCCGGACGACTGCCGGGGTGAAGACGCCACCAGCGTGGCGGCCTATATCTACGACGCCTTTTATTCACCCGACGCCCAGTTGCGGAACGCCCCCCCACGGCTTGAGCTTTCGCGACTGACGGTGCGTCAGTACGAGCAGAGCCTGACCGATCTCATCGCCCAGGGCCGCGGCAACGGCCAACTCGACGATCAACGCGGCCTGAATGCCGAGCTGTTCAAGAATCGCCGCTTCCGCGGGAACGAGCGGGCAGAAGAACGCATCGATGCCCAGGTCGACTTCGACTTCGGCGCCGAGGGTCCCGCTCCTGGCAAGGTCACGCCCGAGGAATACGCCATCCGTTGGCGAGGTGGGCTGATCGCCCCGGAAACGGGAACCTACGAGATGATCGTGCGGGTCTCGGGCGGGGCGCGGATGTGGCTGAACGACAACAGCACGGCCTTCCTGGACGGTTGGGTTCAGTCGGGCGAAGTCAGCGAGCACCGCGGCGAGATCAAGCTGCTGGGTGGCCGCGTGGTGCCTTTGCGGCTGGAGTTTTTCAAGGCCAAGAATTTCGAGACCGCCGGCATTTCGCTCCGCTGGCGACGCCCGCACGGCGTGGAAGAGCCGATTCCGTCGCGG
Source organism: Planctomycetales bacterium (assembly GCA_050486385.1). GTDB lineage: Bacteria > Planctomycetota > Planctomycetia > Pirellulales > Pb10988 > JBJHDE01. Next base: position 6,488 of record JBJHDE010000211.1, read on the forward strand.
TATCTCTCGCCCAACAACTTTGGCGAGATTTTCATCCTGAACACGGCCTTTCCGCCGGACGATCGCAGTACGGGGTTCGAGCGGGCGACGACCATTTCGCACGCCTGGGAACGGGCCACAACGGCTGCCGCCCTGGAAGTGGCCGGCTATGTGGCCGCGCGATTGCCGCGGCTGGCGGGCGTGAGTGCCGATGTGGGCCGGGACGATGCCAAGCTCCGCGGCTTCTGTTTGAGCTTCGCCGAGCGGGCCTTCCGCCGCCCCCTGACCCAGGACGAGCAGGCCCTGTTTGTCGACCGGCAGTTGGCCAGCGCCGAGAATGTAGAACTGGCCGTCAAGCGGGTCGTGCTGCTGGTGCTCAAGAGCCCACGATTTTTGTATCGCAAGGCGCGGGTCGACGAGTTCGATCAGTACGCGCTGGCCGGTTGGCTATCGTTTGGTCTGTGGGACAGCCTGCCCGACGACGAACTGCTCCGCGCCGCCCGCGAGGGCCGACTGGACAGCCGCGAGGAGATCCAGCGGCAGGCCGAACGGATGCTCAAGGATCGGCGGGCCCGGGCCAAGTTGGCGCGGTTCTTTGAACACTGGGTCGGGACCAGTCACTTTCAGGACCTGGGCAAGGACACCGAGGCCTTTCCCGGATTCGACGAGCAATTGCTGGCCGACCTGCGGACCTCGTTGGAGCTGTATCTTGAACGGCTGGTCTGGGACGATCGGCCCGATTTCCGCCGGCTGCTTCAAGAGAATTCCATTCCCTTGAACGGCCGGCTCGCGGCCTTCTATGGAGTCGACCTGCCCGAGGACGCCGACTTCCAGTGGGTCGAGTTCGAAGCCGACCAGCGAGCGGGGCTGTTGACGCATCCCTATTTGATGGCGGGCTTCGCCTACCACGACGAGACCTCGCCAATCCACCGTGGTGTATTTTTAGCCCGCAGCGTGCTGGGTCGCTTCTTGCGACCTCCGCCCGATGCCTTCACGCCGCTGGCCGCGGAATTGCATCCCGACCTGACGAATCGCCAGCGGGTCGAGTTGCAAACCGAGCCCGAAAACTGCCGGGGGTGCCATTCGCTGATCAATCCGCTGGGCTTCGCCCTGGAGCGGTTCGACGCGGTGGGCCGACTGCGAACCGAGGAACTGGGCAAGCCGGTGGACGCCACGGGCGTTTATCGCACCCGCGACGATCAGGAAGTGCGGTTCGAGGGGGCACGGGCGCTTGCCGAGTATCTGGCCGGCAGTCCCGAGACCCACCAGGCCTTTGCCGAGCATCTGTTCGTGTACTTCATCAAGCAGCCACCCCACGCTTTTGGGGCCGAGGCCCGCGGGCGGATTGACGAGGCGTTTCGGACCAGCGAATTTGATATCCACAAGCTGGCCGCCGCCGTGGTGGCCGAGAGCGCCTGGGCCGCCCGCGAAGTGGTCGCCCAACGGGCCGAAGACACCACGGTTGCCGAAACCAGTGAGTGACCCACTCGGTGTGGTGTGTGCCGAACCGGGTCGAGTGCGATCATCGCATTGTCCGTGAGTTGAGTTGTCCCTGAGTTGAGTTGTCCGTGAGTTGAGTTGTCCGTGAGTTGAGTTGTCCTAGAGCCCGGGAGCCAGTCCATGCGACGTTCACCCAACCGCCGCGCGTTTCTTAAGAGCCTGGGCGTGGGCACAGCCGCGCTGCCGTTTGTCTGCAACCTGCCCAGCGTGGCCTGGGCCGGCAGCGGTGTGCGGAAGCAGCGGCTGATTGTGATGTTCAGCCCCAACGGCGTGGTCCCCAAGACCTTTTGGCCAGACGAGCAGGGCGACAGCTTCACGCTGAAAGAGAGCCTCAAGCCGCTGGAGGCCTTCCGCGACCAGACGATGATCCTGCACGGATTGTGCGACAAGGTGCGTGGCGACGGCGATGCCCACATGCGGGGCATGGGCTGTCTGCTGACCGGTGTCGAGCTGTTTCCCGGCAACATCCAGGGCGGTTCGCACACCCCGGCCGGCTGGGCCCGCGGGCTGTCGATCGACCAGGAGATCAAAAACTTCCTGCAAGCCAATCCCGCCACCCGCACCCGGTTTGGCTCGCTGGAGTTTGGTGTCATGGTGCCCAGCCGGGCCGACACC
>JBJHDE010000212.1:0-629 GCA_050486385.1 Planctomycetales bacterium
GGTTTGCTCAAGACCCACCGCGACCTGGGCAACGTGACCGAGGTCTTCGGCCTGTCACGGCGACGCCGGGGCAGCCAGCGAATCCTCCGCAACACCCGAGGTCGGGCGGCGATCGGCCATGTCCGCTACGCGACGTGCGGCCCGGACGATGTCAACTACGCTCAACCGTTTGAGCGGGTCCACATCCAGCGGCACAAGTGGTTTGCCTTCGCCTTCAACGGTCAGCTTTCCAATTACAAGCAGCTCCGGGCCGAGATCCTCAGCGATCGCTCGTACCATCTCAGTCGCGATACCGACACCGAGGTGATTTTGCACGAGCTGTGCCGCCAGTTCCACGGCGAGAGTCGCCCCTCCTGGCGGGCGCTGTTCCAGCACTTTGCCGCGCGGTTTGACGGTGCCTGGAGCCTGGTCTATTTGAATGCCGCCGGACAACTGGTGGCCGCCCGCGATCCGCTGGGCATTCGGCCGCTGTGCTATGCCTTGCAAGATGGGTTGTTCGCCCTGGCCAGCGAGAGCGTGGCCCTGCTGAATTTGGGCTTCGAGCCCGAGGGCATCCACTCGCTGCCGCCGGGGGCCTATCTGTCGGTGGATGAAGAGCAGGGCCTGGTGGTCGACCGCTACGACGATGT
>JBJHDE010000212.1:639-2248 GCA_050486385.1 Planctomycetales bacterium
TGGCCGCAGCGTGTACCTGGTCCGCAAGTCGCTGGGGGAAGAACTGGCCCAGGTCGAGCGGACCTGCGGAATCGACTTCGACCCCAGTGATACGATTGTCGTACCGGTGCCCGACACCAGCAAAGCCGCCGCCGACGCCATGGCCCACGCCTTGGGCCTGCCCAGCATCGAGGGACTGATCCGCAACCGCTACACGGGCCGCACCTTCATCGAGGGCAGCGCCCACCGCGAGGCCAAGGCCCGCATGAAGTACACCCCCTTGCGCGAAGTGCTCGAGGGCAAACGTGTGCTGCTGGTTGAAGACTCCATCGTTCGCAGTACGACGATGCGGGTGTTGCTCGATCGGCTCCGCTCCGAGGGACGCCCCAAGGAGATTCACGTGCGGGTGGCCTGTCCGCCGATTGTCGCCCCGTGCTACTACGGCATCGACATGAGTTCCACCAGCGAGCTGTTCGCCCCGCCCTACGCGGTGGACGGCCGTTTCGGCTTCGAGGCCCAACAGCTCATGGCCGCCGAACTCGGGGCCGATTCGCTGCGGTATCTGCCGCTGGAGAGCATCGCCAAGGCCCTGGACAAGCCGGCCAGCGATCTGTGCCGCGCCTGCTTGACCGGCCAGTACCCCACTCCCGAGGGTCAGCGGCTCTACTCCGTCGACCTCCGCCGCGCCGCCCGCGTCGCCGAGCCAATGGTTTGAAGTTGGGGGCGGGGGGTTGGGGAAGCCGCCCATCGCCGGCCCTGATTTCGAGTCACCCCAGGTGGACGCGAGACTTTTTCTCGGCTACAATGGCATGACAGGACCCAATTGGGTCATTTCTCCGCGAAGCCACCCGGCTTCACGAGACTTCCTCTCGGTTCGCTGAGTTGCCTCACATCTGAGGCTCGCCATGCTTGTCTCGTTCTCGGTCAGCAATTTTCGCTCGTTTGGCGAGGAAGCCACCCTCTCCATGGTGGCAAGCCCCCGCCTGACGGATCATCCCAACCACCTGGTTCCGATTGGGCACTCTGATCGGAACCTGGTGCGATCGGCCCTTTTGTACGGGGCCAATGCCTCGGGCAAGTCGAATCTTGTGCGGGCGATGGCCATGGCCCAGCGCTGGATTCGAGCCGCCGCCGGCCCCCAAGGTCACGGCCCGGCGGTCGAGCCCTTCCGCTTTGACCCCCGCTTCAAGAACGAGCCCAGCAGTTTCGAGTTTCGCTTTCTGGTCGGTGAGCGGATCTTCGTCTACGGCTTCGATGTGCTCCGCACCGCGATTCAAGGGGAATGGCTGGCCTATCTGGATCGGCATGAAGACGAAGTCACCCTCTTTGAGCGCGACCACGACGGGCAGACCCAGCCTGGAGACGAGGCTGCTTGGAAGTCGCTGGACGACCCGCAGCTCGGCGACACCCTCCGCATCCTCGCCAAGCTGCGTGTTCACTCTGGGCAACTGTTTCTCAATCGCATTGCGTCGCTTCCCGACGACCAGGTGGGCGACACGTTGTTGTCCATCCTCCGCTGGCTGACGGACCATTTGGTGATCGTCCCTGCCGACGCGCGGATTCCCGATCTGATTACGCCACTGGCAGACAATGCACGATTGAAACTTCTCACGGGAGAGTTTCTGAAAAC
>JBJHDE010000212.1:2258-8580 GCA_050486385.1 Planctomycetales bacterium
ATCGAAGAGAGCCGCGAAGCTCCGCCGGAAGAAATCAAGCGATTCAAGGAGATGCTCGACTGCGATTCCTTGACTGTCAGTATCGATCGGATGTATTCGTGGGATCCGGCGGATTCGGAGCAGGTTTTGCTCCGTAAGTTGACGGCCCAACATGAGGTGGGAAACGAACGCTATCCGCTGGCTTTCAGTGAAGAGTCTGACGGAACCCAACGGGTGCTGCACCTGCTGCCCCGCTTATTTGATACACCGTCGCACTCCAGTGTCATTGTGATTGACGAGATCGATCGCAGCCTGCATCCGTTGCTGTGCTGGGAATTGATCCGACTGTTTAGCGAAACACGCCCCGGGGAGCACCGGCAGTTGATCGTGACAACCCACGAATCGCACCTGCTCAACCAAGATCTGCTCAGACGCGATGAGTACTGGTTCGTCGAGAAAGACGGCCACCAGCAATCTCGATTGTCGCCCTTGTCGGACTACAAAATCCGCAACGATTTGAAACTCAGCAAGGGGTACTTGCAGGGGCGGTTTGGTGCCATCCCCATTCTCGGCAATCTCGACGCGCTGCATGCGCTGCTGGACGACTCTCTTCCGGAGCCCCACCATGCCACGGAAGAGACGCCCGCTTGATCGGAGTAGCCTGCATCCCCCCGAAAGCTGGCCTGAGCCAACTGCCAGCAGACACGACTTCCACCGCGAAGGCGGTTGACGCAACGGAGGCGAGGGTGCTAGAGTTTGATGAAGAGGAACGACGCAGCCCACGGGCGGCGTCGGCCTCTGGTGAGGGATCCAGGCGATGGGCTAGTTGCGGCACCGGGTCAGGTGGAAACAAGCAGCCCACTGGAATTAGTCTTTGTGCTCTGGGTCTCTCACCCGAGGCCGCCGACCAATAGGTGGGCGTCGTTCCCAGGCCAAACGGGTGGGCAGCCCTTTGCGACATTCCGCTGAGTGACAGGCCGGCGCATGGTGACACATGCTCCGGCTATTTTCGTTGATAGACCGTTCATTTGCCCGCCAGATGCCCGCCAGCGGGTTGGCTGCCGACGCCCGGGGGCATACCGTAGGGGCGTGCCGAACGGGACCGCGGGCCGAGCGCGACTTGCCCGGGTTTCCCATTGGCGCGACCGCACCCCAGGGCCGCTGGTTGGCCCACGACTCCAGGCCCCCGAATCATGAGCGACGAACCCAAGACCGCCGGCTACCAGGTGGTGGCCCGACGCTATCGGCCGCAGCTTTTCGAAGACGTCGTCGGCCAGTCCCACGTGGTCAAGTCATTGACCAACGCCATCGTCGGCCACCGCGTGGCCCATGCCTACCTGTTTGCCGGTGCCCGGGGAGTGGGCAAGACCAGCACCGCCCGGATTCTGGCCAAAGCCCTGAACTGCCAGCAAGGCATGTCGCCGACGCCCTGCAACGTTTGCCCGACCTGCCGCAGCATCGCCACGGGCGATGACGTCGACGTGCTGGAGATCGACGGGGCCAGCAATCGCGGGATCGACGAGATGCGGTCGCTCCGGCAAAACGCCGGGGTGCGGCCCATCCAGAGCCGGTTCAAGATCTACATCATCGACGAAGTCCACATGCTGACCCGCGAGGCCTTCAACGCCTTGCTCAAGACCCTGGAAGAACCGCCCGAACACGTCAAATTCATCTTCTGCACAACCGAGGCCGAGAAGATCCCGATCACGATCCTCTCGCGGTGCCAGCGATTTGACTTCGCCTCGATCGACTCAGAGAACATCACCGCCCGACTCCAGCACATTGCCGCCCAGGAGGGCTACACCCTGGACGATGCCGCCGCCACGGCGCTAGCCCGTCGAGCGGGCGGGTCGATGCGGGATAGCCAGAGCCTGTTGGAACAACTGCTGGCCTTCGGCAACACGGCCATCTCGGCGGCCGATGTCCACGCCATGCTGGGCACCGCCGACGAGGCCCGCATCACCGCGTTGGTGGGTTCGTTGTTGGATCATGACGCCGCCGCCGTGCTGGCCCATGTCGATGCGGCCGTGGCCAGTGGCGTGGACCTGGGCCAGTTGCTGGACCAGGTGTTGGGCTATCTGCGGGACCTGATGGTCGTGTCCGCGGGCGGCGCAGCCGAGCTGATTCGCTTTGTCGACGCCAGCGGCTTCGACGCCCTCAACCAGCAGGCCCAGCAAGTGGGGCTGGAGACCGTGCTGGCTATCATGCAGATTCTGGCCGAGACCAAAAGCCGCCTGCGCTACAGCACCCAAACGCGGATTCTGGCCGAATTGGCCCTGGTGCGGGCCTGCCAACTGAATCACCTGGAAGAACTCGGCCAGGTGATCGCCGCCCTGCGAAATCAGACCGATGGCGAATCGCCGCCGCCAGGGGCCTTAAAAAAAAAGCCGCCCCTCGCCGTGAGTCCGCCGGCTGAAGCGGTCCGGTCTCCGCGGCCAGCGGCAAGCCAGCCGGTCGCCCCGACGGCTCCCCCCGAGGAATTGTCCAGCCAGCCGATGGTGCCGGATTCCCCCACACCCCAGGTGTCCGAGTCGCCAAGAACCGACCTTGAATCGTCGGCGAAGTCGGAAGCCACCCAGGCGGCCGACGCCAGTGACTCGGCCGCCGCCGAAGCTATGGAAACGCCGCCCGCACCGCGCGATCCTGTGCCGCTGACGGAAGATTCGGTCGAGGAGGTCTGGCGTTTGGCGGTCGCAGCGGCCGGCGACATCTTGGGCCCGTACCTGTCGTTCGTCAGTCGTGCAGCAATTCTTGGGCCAAATCGTCTGGCTTTGTCGTTTCCAACGCAGTACACTTTCCATCGGAAGTATTGCGAGCGGCCCGAGCGGCTCGCCGAGATCGAGACCTGTCTGGCGGAGGTCACGGGCCAGGAGATTCGGGTCAGTCTGTGCGAGGATGAACGGGCCAAGGAGGTCGAAGCGACCCCCGAACCATCGGCAGCGCCCGAAGCGGTTTCCTCCCCAGTCGAGGAGGCTCCGCAACGGCTGTCGGGCTCGCAGTTGGAAGCCGAGATTGAACGGCGACCGCTGGTGAAACGGGCCGAGGAGTTGTTCTCGGCACGGGTCGTGCGATTCGATCCACCCAGCGAGGTCCCGTCGGATTCGTGACTACCTAGGCCGGACACCTGCGTGTGGGGGCTATCCCTGCGGCGGAACCCAGTTGGACGGAGGAGTGTGCGTAATGTTTCAGGGATTGGGCAACTTGATGTCGCTGATGGGCAATGCCAAGGCCATCGGCGAGAAGATGCAGCAGACCACCGAGGAGCTTCGCAACACCAAGGTGGAAGGCACCGCGGGTGGTGGACTGGTGACCGTTGAAATGACCGCCACGCTGCAGATGACCGCGTGCCGGATCGATCCCAGCTTGCTGGCCCGCGGCGATGCCGAGTTTGTGGAGGACCTGATCACTTCGGCCACCAACGCCGCCATTGAAAAGGCCCGGGAAACCCACTCCAAGGCGATGGGCGAGGCCATGGGAGGCCTGAACATGCCTGGGCTGGACGAGGCTTTGAAACGGATGACTGGGCCGTGATGCGGAATTCCGCGTCGATCGGGGCGGTTCCCGCGTGACCCAGTGGCCGGGCATTTCGTAAAATCAAGACAACCCACGCCGACGAATTCACTTCGGGACGCGTCGCCCCAGCATACTCCCCGCGCGATTTGCAACACGGGGAGTCTTGGCCGCAGGGCCCAAAGCGCGACCCAGTGAGTCGATCGGATCGAAGGGCCAAACAGGTGGGGCGCCCCGCTTGAGGAGACAAGAACGATGGGCATGGGATACGGACAACGGCTGTCGCTCGGTCAGTCGATGCAGCAGCGTGCCGAACTGCGGCAGGTGCTCGCACCTCGAATGATTCAGGCCATGAAGATCCTGCAGCTTCCCTTAATGGAACTGCTGGAACGGATTGACCAGGAGATGATCGAGAACCCCGTGCTCGACATTCAAGAGCGCGACCCCGACCTGCCCGACGAACCCATCGACTACGAAGCGGATTCGGTTCCGCCCGAGCAAAAAGAACTGGTCGTCGACGAACAGCACCAGGAAGACGATTTCGATCGGCTGGTGAGTCTCAGTGAAGAGTGGGACGAACACTTCGACGCCGATCGCCGCGTCTCAGCCAATCGCGTGGAGGAAGAAGGCGAGCGCAAGCACGATGCCATGGCCAACGCCGTCAGCCGCCCGCAAACCCTTCAAGATTATCTCAGCGATCAGTTGGTGTGGTTCGATCTGGACGGGCCGTTGCGGGCGATGGTCGAGCGGATCATCTACAACCTGGATCACGACGGCTACCTGCAAGGCGATTTAAGCGGCCTGCTGGATCCCGAGGCGGGGCCCGACGACCTGCAACTGGCCGAACGCGCGCTGGCGCTGGTTCAGCGGCTCGACCCACCGGGCGTGGGCGCGCGGAACCTGCGAGAGTGCCTGCTGTTGCAGTTGACGCCCGACATGCCGCATCTGGACGCCATGCGGAAGGTCATTAGCAATCACCTGGAAGATGTCCGCGACAACCGGCTGCCGCTGATTCAGAAGAAGACCGGCTATTCGTTGGAAGTCGTTCAGGCGGCGCTCGAGCAGCTTCGGCATCTCAAGCCCAAGCCCGGGGCGGCCTTCGTGGACGAGGACCCGCACGCCGTGATTCCCGACGTGTTTGTGGAACGCAATGAAGATGGCAAATACGCGGTGCGTCTGGAAGATACGCAAACGCCGCACCTGTACATCAGCCCCTACTACCGCAAGCTGCTGAAGCAGAGCGCCTCGGACGCCACGACCCGCGACTACATCAAAGACAAAATCAACAGCGCCCAGTGGTTGATTGAATCGATCGAGCAGCGGCGATCGACCATGCAGCGGGTGGCCCAGGCGATTGTGGATTATCAAACCGCCTTTTTGGAGCACGGACCCGAGGCGATTGAGCCGCTCAAGATGCAGCAGATTGCCGATCAGGTGGGCGTCCACGTCACGACCGTGAGCCGTGCGGTTGACGGCAAGTGGATTCAAACCCCGCGAGGCATTTTCCCGCTCAAGCGTTTCTTTGGCGGCGGCACGGTCTCGGCCAGTGGTGAAGAGATTGCCTGGGACGCCGTGCGGCTCAAGCTCAATGAGATCATCGAGAAAGAAGACAAGAGTTCGCCGTTGAGCGACGACGATCTCAAGGACGAGCTTGCCAAGCACGGGCTGAATGTCGCGCGGCGGACCGTGACCAAGTACCGCAAGGCCATGAGTATCCCCAGCAGCCGGCAACGCCGCGACTGGTCGTTGGCCAATGGCAAGGGCGGTCACAAGGGCACCAACGGCCATCTGCCCGACGACGACCACGACGACCACGACGACGAGTGATCAGCGTTTTCGCCGCCGTGACCGCTACTTCGGTCACTTGATGCTTGCCAGCGCGAGCAATTCATCGACCGCTCGCCCGACGTCGGCCGAGCGCATGAGCGTCTCGCCCACCAACACGGCCTGCACCCCGCCGGCTCCCAGCCGCGCTACATCCTCGGCCGTGCCGATCCCGCTTTCGCCCACCACGCAGCGATCCTGCGGAATCCGCTCCCGCAGCCGCAAGGTGTGGCCAAGATCGACCTCGAAGGTGTGCAGATTGCGGTTATTTACGCCCACCAGCCGCGCGCCGCACGCCAACACCTTGGCCAGGTTGTCAGGCTCGTAGAGTTCCACCAGCGGCGTCATGCCCCAACGCTTGATGCAGTCGTGCAAATGGGTCAACGTCGCGGCGTCCAGGCACTCGGCAATCAGCAGCACCGCGTCGGCGCCGGCTGCTCGGGCCTCGACGACTTGATACTCGTCCAGGATGAAATCCTTCCGCAACAGCGGCAGGTCCACCGCTTGGCGAATCGCCTGCAAATAGGCCAGATCGCCCTGAAAGTACGGCGCGTCGGTCAGCACGCTGATAGCGCTGGCCCCGTGGGCGGCATACGTCGTGGCAATGGCCACCGGGTCGAAGTCGGCGCGGATCACGCCCTTGGACGGGCTGGCCTTTTTGACTTCGGCAATCAAATGCACTCGGCCGGGGGCCGTGACCGCCGCGAAGAAATCGCGCGGCGGTGCCGCGGCGTCCGCCTGACGACGCAGCTCGTCCAGCGATCGGGCCCGGCGGGTGTGTTCAATCTCGCCACGCTTGGTGGCCACAATTTTTTCAAGAACTGTTGGCATCGTGGGACGGTGGACCGATCTCGGAAGAAGAAAACAAGGCAGAAGTCAACACATGCGGGTTCCCTGGCCCCGCGATCAGAAACCATCTTTTGAATACTGATCCCTGCGGGAGGGTCTACTAAATCCTACAAAAGTTGAGGAACAGCGTTTGTGGCACTGGTGGCTTGTCCACCAGTGT
>JBJHDE010000213.1:0-2460 GCA_050486385.1 Planctomycetales bacterium
CGTTGTGCAAATCGAAGGGCCAATCCATCAGGACGAGATCATCCGTCGCGTGGTCGCCCTGTGGGGCGGTCGCCAGACGGGACGCCGCATCAACGATGCCGTCGAGCGGGCCCTGTGCCACGCCAAGGATGCCGAGCAGGTCGCCCAAGATGGGGACTTCTTCGCCCCGCCCAGCGACCAGCCGCCGGCCATTCGCGATCGGAGTCAGGTCAGCAGCAACCATTTGCGAAATCCCGACTTACTGCCACCGGCCGAGCTTCGGCATGCCCTGACCCAGGTGGTTCGCCTGGCCTACGGCGTGGGTCGCGACGACCTGATCACCGAGGTCCGTCGCTGGCTGGGCTTCCAGCGGACCACCGCCCGGCTGAGCGAGGTCCTGAACGAGCAGATCGACCAGCTTCTGGCGGCGGGGCGATTCGAGGACCGCGACGGATTGCTGTTTCTGACCGATGCGGCCGAGCGATCCCCTCTGATCAACCGCTGAAACGCCGCTTGCCGCCAAAGCGTGACACCCTGGTCCGGTTTTCCGGGTAACGTCTGCCAGGCGAGTCCGTCCTGCGACAGGGCAGGGCGGTTCGTCCCTGGGGGTGTCAGGCGTTTCATTTTTGCAAGGAGCGGGCATCGTGCGTGAGCATTCCACACGTTGGGGACAAGCCTTGCCATGGGGGCTGGCCGTGGCCTTGCTGCTGGGGGGCGCCCTGGCCCCGGCCGTCGCCGACGACACCGCCCAGCTTGCCAAACAGCTTGACCCGTTCTGGGAATGCCTGGACGGCCGGCGGGCCAGCTTTGGGCTCGAGGGTCGCGGGACGATCAAGCTGGGCGGGGCCCCTCAAGACGTCGCCTGGACCTTCACCCACTACGACGATACCTCGTTCGATCTGGTGATCGACCACAAGGACTATGCCCTGGCCATTCGGCGACGGGACGATGCCACCGCGCTGGCCCTGCCCCGGCACAAAGTGGTCTTCCTGGGCGAAGGCCTGACCGACAAGACCGATCACTTGGCCCCCAAGGCCGCGCTGGCCCGATTGATAAGTCGCGATTCCCAGGTGGCGGCCTGGACCGCCGTCGTGCCCGACTCGCGGGCGGTGGCGTTCTTGCTGACCCGGGTCCTGGGCGCCAAGCGCGATCCGGCCGACGGCTCGTGGTCGGTGGGGCAATCGGTTCGGCTGCGGTTTCAGCCCGACGATGCCGCGTTCCATTGGCAAGTCAACGACGCCTCGGGCGACGTGCGACTGCGCGACGCCAGTCCGGCCAGGCCCTCGGTGAAGGACTGGCCCGAGTTCCGCATCGAGCCTCTCGACCGCGACGAGTTGGAACGCACCCTCGCCCGCGGGCTCCGTCGGGCCACCGAGGTGCTCTCGCCGGGCGAGCGACTCAAGCGTCCCACCATCCAACCGCGGACGGTCGCAAACGGGCGTCTTGAGGAAATCGACGGCCAGCGGGTCGTGCTACTGAGCGGCACGCCCGAGCAAATCGGCACGGCCCATGGAACGCTGTTGCGGACCCAGGCGGTGCGGTGCATCGATTCGGTGTTGTACGCCTTTGGTACCGTGCAGACCGTGCGGACTGGTCGCTGGTTCCGCCACGATCTGGCAGCCGCTTACGCCCGGCTGGCCCCGCACATTCCACAAGATCATCAGAAGGAGATGGCCGCCTTGGCCCGGAGTCTGGAGCTGGATCCCAAGCTGGTGCAGGTGGTCAACGTGTTCCCCGAGCTGTTTCACTGCTCGGGCTTTGCGGTTGCGGGCTCGGCCACGGTCGATGGCAAGCTGTATCACGGGCGGGTGTTGGACTACATGACCACCATCGGCTTGCAGGACGCGGCGGCCACGTTTGTGATTGCCGTCGACGGCAAGATTCCCTTTGTGACCGTGGGTTATGGCGGGTTCGTTGGCAGCGTGTCGGGCATGAATGCCCAGCAGCTATCGTTTGGCGAGATGGGCGGCGCCGGCGAGGGCGACTGGGACGGCGTCCCCATGGCCACGCTCATGCGGCGGGCGATGGAAGAGTGCCGCACCCTGGACGATGTCATCGCGTTGTGGCGGAGCAGCCCACGGACCTGTGAATACTTCTACGTGTTTGCCGATGGCAAGACGAATCGCAGTGTCGGCGTGTCGGCCGTGCCTGAGCGAGTGGAGTTCGTCTTCCCGGGCGAGTCGCATCCGTTGCTGGGCGAGGGCATTGCCGACGCGGTGGTGCTGTCCTCGGGCGACCGATTGAAACGGCTCCGCCAGCGGGTCCAGCAGCGGCATGGGGCCATCGACGCCGAAGTGGCTCAGTGGCTGATGAGCCGACCGGTGGCGATGGAGTCCAACCTGCACAACGTCCTGTTTGTGCCCGCCGACCTGGTGCTGTATGTCGCTCTGGCCGATCACAGCCGACCCGCCGCCGAATGCCCGGCGGTCCGCATCGACTTCGGCGCGCTGCTCAAGACGTTGCCTGTCGGCGAACCGAACG
>JBJHDE010000213.1:2470-8564 GCA_050486385.1 Planctomycetales bacterium
AACGCCGATTAGTGACGCCATCGGCAGTCCGCCACCCTCAGCCGGGGGCTCGGGGGGATTGTTCCGACCACGAGCCCGATTCGGCCCCAAGCTGCTATCACCAATTGGCCGATGATAGCACGGACCCGGCCATTGCCGGTTCGCTGAGCACGGAGGTTTGGGCAAGTTGAGGGATCTATGCTGGCGCGCGGGGTTGCAATCTGGCTGCTGATGGCCGGCCTGGCGATGGCCCAGGCACCGGAGGGCCAACCGCCATACGGCTACTATTGGCCTGGCGGTAAGGGACCGGTGCCCTACGAGCCCCAGGAAGGCGACGTCTTGCTGCTGACCAGCAAGGCCCCGCTTCAATCCACGCTGTACATGCTGGCACGCAGCGGTCACCCGGTCCACTCGGGCGTGGTGATCCGGCGGTACGACGATCGGCTGGCCCTGCTGGAAGTGGGGGGCGAAGGTGACTGGCGGGTGACGCAGAAGCCGTTGATGCCCCGTCTGCAACAGCACATGGCCGAGCACGAGCAAAGCCTGATCTGGATTCGCCGCATCAAACGCCCCCTTTTGCCGCACGAGAGCCTGCGGTTGACGCACTTTGGGAAGGCCCAGCAATACAAGCGGTTCTCCACCGACGCCCGGCTGGCCATGTTCATTCTGCCGCTGCGTCCGTCCCCGGCGGTCACGTTGGACCAGGAGAAGTGGTTTTGCTCGGAACTCACCGTGGTGGCTTTGCAATATGCCTGGCTGCTGGACGAATCCGTCCCGCCGGGGAAGATAACACCTCACGACTTGTATTATGATACGCGGGTCGACCTGCGAGGGCTGTGGCACCTGCCAGCCGATTGGAATGATCGCCCGGTGTATCCGACGGATCGCCCCATCGCCGCGCCACGGCCTCGCCATTAAGCGAATCCCCCCGAGTGACGTTGTCCAGGTGGAGTACGGTGAACGGCGATGCGAAGGCCTGGGAATTTGAACCGATCGAGGATCCCGACACGGCGGCGGAATTCGCCGAGATGACCTATCCGGCCTATCGGCCGCTGGTGTTGGAGAATGGACCGGGGTTGAGGTTGGCTGCCCGTTATCAGGGGCAACCGGTGGGGCTGGCCGTGGCCTTTCCCCAGCAGCCGCCCGACGCCGAGGTGCTGTCGATCTTTGTTGTGCCCGAGATGCGGAGCCAGGGCCTGGGCACGGCGATGTTGCAAGTGCTGGAGGGTTCTCTTCGCGACTACGGTGTCGAGCGGTTGCAGTTTGTCTATCCCACGGGCAAGCCGATCACGCCGGCGGTCGAGCGGATGCTGGGTAAGGCGGGTTGGCCCGCGCCGCGACCGCGGATGCTGTTGTTCACGACGCGGGTCGACCAGGCGTCCATCGAACGGTTACAACAGGCCGGTTGGTTTCACAAGACGCAATCGCCACGCGGCTGCGAGGTGTTTGCCTGGAGCGAACTGAAACCCAGCGAAGCCGAGTCGATGCGTCGCCAGCAGGCCGAAGCCGAGTGGTATCCGGAAATGCTTTCGCCGTTCAACGAGCCCGAGGCGATGGATCGGCAGGCCAGCTTGGGCGTGCGGTTCCAGGGTCGTGTGGTTGGCTGGTTTGTGTGCCATCGGACGAGTGAGGACACGTTGCGGTACACCAGCTTGTTTGTCCGTTCGGACGTCACCTTGCGGGGCGTGGGTTTTTATCTCTTGGCTGAGGCCATCCGACGCCTGGTGGCTCAGCCCCAGCAGGTGCGGTTGGCGACCTTTGGCATTCACGCGACCAATCCCGTGGCGGGCTTTGTCGAACGGCGGGTCGTGCCCTATTTGAACCTGGCTTCCAAGACCACGACCCACGAGAGTATCAAGACCCTGGCTGGGGATCCGTGAGTTGGCAAGACAAGGAGCCCGCCGAATACGCAAGGCATTCGACGGGCCCCCAAGGTGACGTCCAAGCGTGTTCGGCGCGTCACCTTCGACAACGCGGCTTGATCGCGCTGGGCGGTCTTACCACCCAAAGCCACCGCGACCGCCGGCTCGGAAGCCCGCACCAGCGCCGCCGAAGCCTCCGCGACCACGCGCGCCGGCGCTAAAGCCGCCCCAACCTCCGCCTCGGCCGCCGCGCGCTCCCGCGCCTACGGAGACCTTGCCGGCGCTAATCAGTTCGAGTTCGAGATCGGACAACTCCTCGTGCGTTCCCAGGCCGTGACGGGCAGCGACTTCCGCCGCCGCGGGCACGCCACCCTGGGCCAGTGCGGTTTCCAGTTCTCGCCGGAGTTCCGGCGAGGCATCAATCCGCGCCTGCAAATCGTTGTGAAGGGTCATCGGGTGATTACCTCCAAGTTCAGAGACAAAATTTGTTGCGGAAAGGCGTCGTGAAACACGCCCTTGCGCACCCAGCCAAATGTTCGCCACTGTTCGGCACGGCCTGGCTGGGTTTCAACCCGTGTGTGACAGGGTTGTGTACCAAGCCGTGGATCAAACAGCACGCTCCGAGCCAGGAGCGTTATGAACTTTTCGTGGTACGACCAACGAAGTCAAGCCAAAGAAGTCCATCTTTGGTAACGCGAGCCTTGGCAACACAAGCCAGTGCGGGTTGGCACGCACGCATCTGACAGGCCCGCAATCTGGCGGCGGGGACTGTTTGTGAAAACTCACGGTTGTGGCAGTGGATCGACCTTGAAATGGGGCCCCGCGAGGTGGTCGATCTGCCAAGCGAAATACGTTCCAACATCAGCGACTGTTCGGAGGATTGCCCGCCATTCACGTTCAATTTTTGGGGGCAGTGCGACCGGTCATTCGTGGTTGGGGCAAACACCTCAGTTTCCCCAACTGAACAGGAAGTTGGTTCGGGAAATGTGCGTCAACGAGAATCGACCTGCGGTGCCCTTGTATCGGTTGTGTTCCAAGGCGAGTGATCCAATCACACTCTTACCGTTCAAGGGGTTGCGGACGCAGAAAAATCCGGGCGAGACAAGTTGTTACTGGAAGCCGTTTCATTTGTAACGCCGTGCATCAAGCATCGGTCGCCGGGAGCCATTGCCCTGAGTGCATCCGGGGCGGCAGGGTGCAGCCCGAACGGCTCGCGATTGTTGGGGCGCTGGTTGCCCGGGAGCGTTTGTTCCAGGCGATGGCTTCCATAACCCTGGGTAAGAATCAATCCGCGACGGCCAGGGGTTGGCAGCGCGCAAGCCAAGGGCCTGTCCCATGACTGTGCCACGAGACAGGCCCCAGGTGTCTGCCACCACGACCCAAACGCAAACTTAGGCCGCGACGGCTCGGTCGAAGAATGGGGTCACCACCAAAAGCCCGGCCCACCCCAGCCCCAGCCCGGACCCATGCCCACGCCAAAGCCCACGCGGACCCGACCACCACCCCAGCCGGGGCCGGTCGAGACCTTGCCAGCGCTGATCAGTTCGAGTTCCAGGTCCGAGAGTTCTTCGTGCGTCCCGAGACCATGCCGAGCGGCAACCTCGGCGGCGGCCGGCAGGCCTCCTTCGGCCAATGCGGTCTCAAGTTCGCGCTTGAGTTCCGGCGAGGCGTTGAGCCGCGCGTGCAATTCATGAATGCGAGTCATCAGAAATTCACCTCCAAAGTCGAGCGAATGGTCCTTCGCGTTGGTGATGGCAAGCCGCCGACCAACGCGCCCAGCCAGCGTTTGATGAACGCCGTTGCTGGGAGACTCAACCAGCCCTCAGGCAGGGGGCGAGTTTCCCACCCAACAGACCATCAAACCGTCCAGCGTAACGATGCCAGCCCGAGAACACGGAAACAGGCAATCGCTCGCGTAGGGAACGATTCGTGGCGAGTCTGGCAGAGTCAAGCCGCACTCGGTTGGGGTGTGTCAGCCACACAGCGTACAGGGGGCGTCGTCGGGATCGACGGATCCCTCGCAAGTCAACAAGCAGCCCCCGCCCACGCGATCCGTCTGCAGGACGGCCACCGCGTACTCGGTCGGCTTCTCCTGAAAGGAAACACCGCCCGGGATCAGCCGACCCCGGGCGGCGCCGGTCTGGAGGACCCATTGCACGGCGAAACTCCCGGAGGAAATCGCGAAGCTTCGCCAGGGGATTATTGTTACCGGCGGAGCGAGACGACTCGCCGATTCGAGGGGGGCGAAGGCGGGCCTCCGCACGTCGCGGCATTACAACCGGTGCGATCGTTGCCACGGGTCCGCCCACGGGGCGAATGCCAGGGAGGCAGCCTCCGTGATCCGGGGGTTAAGTTCCTGAACTGCCTAAAGTTCCTGGACGACCAAGTTCATGGACACTCCCGCCATGAAAATAGGGCATGGTCCGCCGTCCGAACGGGACGGCGAACCACGCCCGAGTGGCTCACTTGATTGGCTTCTCGGCGATCCCTGGGGCGATCAGAACCAGAAACCCACGCGGGTCACTCGGACACCCCAGCCCCAACCGCCCCAGCCACCGGTGTTGATGACCTTGCCAGCCGAGATGAGTTCGAGTTCCAGGTCGGAGAGTTCCTGGCCGCCCGAGACCAGACCGCGCTCGGCGGCCAGTTCCATGGCGGCCGGCAGACCACCGCGGGCCAAGGCCGCTTCCAAATCGCCCTTCAAGGTCGGATCAGCGGTCAGTCGGGCGTTCAGTCGATCCAAGTTCGTACCTGTGTTCATAAATGATGCTCCCAAAGTGGGTCCGCGAAACGGCGTCTCAAAGTCCGACGTCCGAAACCGCCTGAGGGGGGATCTCGGACGCAACTTCATCTTCCCTAGGATTCTTCAATCCGACCATTCAGTCAATATGGGAAGGCTGGGTTGAGTGGGAAGAGCGCGCGAGAGGGGTGGGGGTTGTGCCATTGCCAGCAATCGAGGGGGTGTCAGCCGTCGGTGATCTCGCTGGTCGCTAGCTGGGGAGGCGGGAGGTGCCGGTGACCGGCCAAACCTGGCTGAACGGGCGAGACCAAGCCTTGGCTGAATGGGAAAGGCAGGGTGGGCCGGGCCTCGTTGCGAGACGAGGGCCAGCCCACCTTGGCCCGGCAATCACCCCTTGAAGACCCTGCCACGGGCGCTTAGGAAGCTGCCTCCGCCCGGACCCGCGACCTTGGTCATCGAGCCGCTGCCAGCCTTGTTGCCCCCAGCGGCAATCCGCTCGAGTTCGCGGTCGGAGAGTTCTTGGGAGACGGCCTTGGAGTCAACCGAAACGGACTTGGAATCAACTTTGAAAGACATGTGACTTCCTACTTGGGTGGTCGATGAGATCAAACGATTGCGAACGACTGTCCTGCCCACATTCCGCCGAGCCTGACGTCCATACGCTGGACACGGGCATCGAGGGACCCTCTGGTTGCCTCGTCGAACCAGGGACCATTTTGAAAGGTGGGGGACTGGTGACTAGGTCGTATTGGATCACCCCCCAAATTGTGATATAGGGTCGATAATAGGTAGATTTGGAGGTTTGGGCAACTACTTATCGGGGGAAACCTCCACTATTTTGCGGGGGCACGTTGCCAATCGACCGGAAGGAGAAGAGGGGCTGGTTGTGGGCCGTCGGGGTGACGTGGAAAGCACTCCTGCTCCTGCTCTCTCCTTTTTGCATGAGGCCACGGGGGCTGGTTGCCTTCGCACCGCAGGGACCTCGGACACCGGCCGTTTGATTCTGCCGGGGTGCGACCTATGCTCCCAGGAGACTTATTCCGCGGCCGTGCCACCCGCAGTCCGAGGAGCCCATGCCCCAGACGATGTTTCGCCAGGAGGCCATGAAGCGGCTGGCTTCGCCGGATCATGCTGCGCGGTTGATGACCGTTGTGGGGGGGCGGCTGTGGCTGGTGCTGGCCGTGCTGATGGCGTTGTCAGCCGGTGTGGTGGGCTGGAGTCTCGTGGCGACCATCCCCGAGACCGTCGAGGGTACGGGCCTGTTGCTCGATCCCGGCGGAGTGCGGGGGGTCTACGCGACCTCGCAGGGCCGAGTCGTCGAGGTCCGCGCGGCCGCCGGTGATGCGGTGGCCGCCGGCGATGTGCTGGTCGTGTTGGCCCAGGAGGAATTGCGGCAGGAACTGGACCAGGCCGAGGGCCAGCTTGCGCAGCTCACGGGGTTCGATCGTTCGCAGGCCGACCTCGAGGCCGAACAGCTCTCGCAAGAGCGGACGGTGCGTGCCGAGCAGGAGAC
>JBJHDE010000214.1:0-3325 GCA_050486385.1 Planctomycetales bacterium
CAGGTCGATCACCAGCACGCGGCTGCTTCGCCAGCATTCGTACCGCTGCACAAAATTGGCCAGCACCTGCCCTTCGCGATCGACAAGTTCGCCCTCGACGGTGATCTCGCCCAGTGCCGGGCCGTTGGCCGTCACCCGACAAGAACGGGCCCGCATGCTGCTGTACACGGCCTGCAAATCGGGATCCTGCCAGGTATCGCCGGGCTTGGGGCGCGGGCCGGGGGTGCGATAGCCCAGTTGATACGACAGGCGGTTCGTCCGCGAGCGGTAGTCGTCGACCTTGCGGATGCCGCCGGTGTTGGGGTCGATGGTGACTTCGAAAAACTCGTTCCGCAGCGTGTTCTCGTCGGCCAGCGGTTTGGGCATGCGTTCGCGGCCGCCGCCGCCAGCGTGACCCACATGCACATAGCCGCAGGGCGGCAAATCCACGACGGCCACCGAGCCCTCGCCGGCCGGTTGGCTGGCTCGCACCACTTCGTTGCTGGCCGGGGGAGCCACCGGCAGCCGCAGCCCGACACGCCGGGCAAAGGGCAACGGATTGAAGACCAGCACATCGCTGCCTCCGCCAGCCGGCAGACCCGTCAACGTGGTCACCAATCGCCCCGCCGCGGCTTCCACCAGCCCATCGACTTCTGGTTCGACCGCGTCATCGTCCGCCAGCAGCGGACTGGACACCGCGGCCAACTGCCGTGCGGCGGCCCCCAGGCTTTCGCGGGCGGAAAGGTCCGCCTTGTGAGTCGCATCGCTGATGCGTGCCAGCGAGTCGCGGAAGAAGTCCAACGCCTGGGCGGCGCTCAGTTGCAGGCGGTGCAAACGCGCCCGACGGTAGCGGGTCGTGGGATCCGGCCGACGGCGGATGATGGCTTGCTTAAGATAGGGAGAACGGTACTCGTCGGGCAGGCCCTGGCCGGTGTGCATGGCCGACTGGCTGTGCTCGAAAAACTCTTCGAATGTCACGAAGCGACCGAACACCGGCTCCAGGTTGGTGACCCGCACCAGGTCGTCGTACCAGGTTTGGGCCTCGCCCGGCCAATGGGCAAACACCAGCGAGGCCACATGATCGTGGTCCATGGCGTCGCCCAGCTTCTCGGGAAGCCGGAAAAACGTCTCGGGTTTGTTGGCCTCTAAGGGCACACGGGCGGCCCCCAGGATGACGCTGCCGTCCAGGCCCTCCCACTCGACCAGGCTTTGTTCGATGGCCGGGAAGTGCCCTTCGTCCAACGTGTAGGGCAGCCCACCCCGAAAGCCCAGCCCCTTGAGCAACTGCGGCAGCAAAGGCGTCAACCCGTTGCGACGCCGAGCGTAGACCTTGGGCGATTGCCCCAGCTTGGCCAGATAGGCCGCCTCGCCGGTGCGGAGTTCGGCCAGAATCGCCTCGTGATCCCACAGTGGCAGGTCCTGCTCGCGGTACTCGCCGCCCACAATGGCCAGCGTACCGGCCTGCCAGGCCTCGCGGACCCGCTGACCGGTGGCCGCGTCGCGGTCGAACAACGCTTCCACAAGCGATCCGCTGGCCAGCAGATTCGTCTTACGCGGCTGATCCAACTCGCCCGGCAAGTCCGCCAGGGTCGAATCGGCCAACAGCGTCAGGTCCAGCAAAAACATCTCGGCCGGATAGCACTGCTCGCGGGCTTCCAGCAAGGTCTCGCAACAGTTCTTCAGATGTCGCCGGGCGGTTTCGGCATCGCCGGCCATGGCCGCATGAGCCGCGGTGACGGCTTCGTGCTTGATGTGGACTTCGTCCAAATTGCTGTAGTGCCGCTGATGGCGGACCAACAGCTCCAGCAGCAAGTAGCCCGAACCCACCGCCAGAAAGTCGGCCACCAGATCGGCATCCACGCTCCGGGCGGCCTCGTCCAGCGGGGCCAACGCGCCCTCGACGATTGCCGCCCGCTTGAACTGCTTCCGCACCACCGTGGCGCCTTCGTTCTTGGCCCGGGCGGCCCAACCGGCCAGGATTTGCGGTTCGCTGACCGTTGGCACGACCACCAGCCGCTGGCTCAACTCCTCGGGTGGACTATCGGCCCGATACCAGGTGGGCAGTTTCTCGGCCGCCGCCAGCAATGCCGGATGAAACATGGCCGACCAGCAGGCCAGCAGACTCTCGGCCTCCTCGCCCTCGTGATAGGTGGGAAAATCGTCGAGGCTATGGCAAGGCAGCAGGATGATCAGTTCGCTGTAGGTCATGTAAGCTCGATCCCTGTTTGATGGCGGCAAGGACCGGTAGAGCCTAGAACGTCCCGGCCTTCGAGAGAAGGAGGGCCTCGCCGAGAAGCACCACGTCGCTTGCCCTTCCCCGTGCCGATTGGGTCAGTCAATCGGCTCGTAGCCCATGTCCCGCAAGACATCCTGGAAGGCCTCGTCCTGCCGCAGGACCTCGCCCCTCCGGCGGACTTTGTCGGGAATCCCCTCTGGGGGAGGGGCTGCGGTTGGCTCCTCAATCGGCGAGCCGCCAGCTTCGAGCCAAAGCCCCACCGTGACCGGGGCGACCCGATCCCCGCTGGGGGCGACCACCGAGACCCCCTCCCACTCTGGGGAGACCTGATCCCGCCAGATCATGCCCGCCACCACCTCGCCCGTGCGAACCGCCGTCACCAGCGCGTCGGCCTGGGCAAAGGTGTCAAAACGTTCGGGCGGTACCTGATCGCGGGCCTCGGGATCGCCGAGCCGCCGCCAGAGGTCGACGATCGGCATCCGCCAGGCGGCTTCCGACTCGTCGATGGCACCCAGGCGAAGCTGTGGATCGGCCAGCACCGCGGCCTCGTCGAACCCGCCGCCATCGCCGCCCACCAGCCAGACCCACCGCCGTTGGGCAATCGCCACCCCGTCGAAGTCCGGATCTGGGCGGTCATCGCCTTCCCGTGGGGAGGGCGGCCAACCGCTGAGATAGGCACGGGTGCCGCGGTCGTTTGACTCAGGCTCGGCGTCGTCGAAGTCCCACTCGCGGAGCCGCAGGCGTTCGCCGGTATCGCTTCGCCGATAGCGGAGGGCCGCCGCTTGGACCGGGCCTTTGAGTTCGGCCGGATAGGCCACTTCCAGAGGCGAAGTGTCTCCCGAGTCCAGGCCACCAAGCTGGATCATCAGGTACACCAGCAGCCCCATCGTCAGCACGCTGACCGCCGCAATCAAGATCGCCAGCGACAGCGAGCTAAAGCCACCTCGCGGACACTTCGCCATCGCACACCTCGGAGGATTTGCCGGGCACCAGACCGGGCGAGAAGCGTTGCGGCCGACAGGCTAGCAAAACAAGCCGCAGTGTCAATGGGCGACTTGATACAAGTCGAAATTGGAAAAGGACTTAGCGCTTCCTAGTCAGGGTTGCGAG
>JBJHDE010000214.1:3335-8531 GCA_050486385.1 Planctomycetales bacterium
CCAAAAGACAAGGTGGCTTCCGAGCGTCGAACGGCCGCCAATCAAGCCAGAGTGAAAAGCTGGCTGCCGATCTGAGCGAAAAACCAGGCTCGAACAGGATCGAATCACGAAGTTGTCAGCTCGACCTGGGGCTCCAGGTCGGCCTTGTTGGCCGCATCGCGCAAACGCTGGTAGTAGATGACTCGGCAATCTTCCGGATTGAGATCGCCTTGTGACCAAAGCCGAGCGCTAAACAGATGAGCCAAGCAGACTTTTCCCGCCCGAATGTCGATCTGGAACCCCGGATAGTCTTCGAGGACCTTTTTGAGATGGGCCTTGAGGCCCTTGATTTGGGAGCCGACGATCTCGTCATCCTCTTCGCTCAGGTACACAGTCAATAAGCCATCGATCCGTTCGGCGTAGAACGGCTTATTGCTGAGCAGAAGCTCGACGCAGTCCCCATCGGGATCGTAATACGCTTGCGGCGTGAAGCTCTCGGCGGGAGATGCCTGTTGCAGCAGTTTCTCTACGTCGAGGGATTCACTGCTGTCGTTGGGGAGAAACGAGAACATGGCAAGGCTTTCCGTCGCTGGGATCGATCGCACACAACGTCACGTAGTCTCGACGTTGCCGCATCCGGTCCGCGGGAACTTTTAGTAGGCCGAGGCCAAGCTTTCGACCTGACTCCACGGGGATCCTCTTTCAGCAAGTCAATCACCTACCCCACCTCAATCGTCGGCACCAAGCCGAGGGTTCGAAAGAGGACCGAACCCTTATCGGTACGACCCGCGCCAATTCCCCGAGTCAACGGGGGCAGACTCGGGGTCAAACGCGAATTTACCGGAGGGGGGGCAAAAACCGGTGCCGTAAGTCGTTTAGAAATAAGGACTTGGGAGTGGGCGGTGAGGGACTCGAACCCCCGACATCCTGCTTGTAAGGCAGGCGCTCTAACCAACTGAGCTAACCGCCCGGAGAGTGTGGCTGGTGAGTGTGACGGGCGGCCGGTGTGGTGTCAACCGATCGCTGAGTCTGCTAACCTGCCCGCTCTTGACGAAGGACACACAACCCTGGGTGATGGGTTCAGGAGGGGTGGGCGACCGTGTGGGATCTGGCCGCGATTCTGCTCACCACGCTGCACCTGACGGCGGCGTATCTCGCCACGGCGGGCGTGTTTGTGGCCGTGGGCCTGGAATGGCGCGGCTCCGCCCGGGGCGATTGGCTGGCCAGTCAGACAGGGCGGAGGTTGGCCTATTTGAGCCTGGCGGCGGTGGTCGTGGCCAGCCTGTTGGGAGTGGGGGTGTGGCTGATGGTGGCCACGGCCTATCCCGGCCCGGTCGCCCGAGCCTTGGAGCACCTGCCACCACAGCGGTTGTGGCTGGGGCTGCCCGAACGCCTGGTGTTCGACCTGTTGGCGATTGGCGTCTTCCTGGTGCTGACGCTGATTTACGCACTCACCTGGAACTGGGGACGTCGGCCCGATGGCAGCCGGCGGTGGGTGCCGGCGGTGGGGCATCGCGCGCTGGGGCTGGTGGCCGCGACCGACCTGGCCTATCACCTGCCCGTGCTGTTCGCGGTGCTGGTGGCCTTGAGCACGCGGCCCGAATGGTGGGATCCCACGCCCTCGTTCTTAACGATGCTGCTGGCGCCGCAGGTGTGGGTGCGGGTGCTGCACGGGTGGGTGGCCGCGGTGGCGGTGTGCGGTGGGGCGTTGTTGCTGATGGCCTGCCGCTGGCCCGAGGAGTCACCCGAGGCCCGTCGGCTGGGCACTTGGGGAGCCAACCTGGTGCTGTATCCCACCCTGTTGCAACTGCTGGTGGGTGGGGCGATGATCTTCTCGCTGCCGCAGGCCTCGCGGATGGCCTTGTTTGGCCAACAGTCCTGGGTGCCGGTGGTGTTTATTGGCGGTTTGTTGGCCACCTTCGCCCTGCTGCACGCGGCGATTGCGGCGGGCTCGCCCCATGCCAAGCGGGCCGGTCGCGGTTGGGCCGTGGTGTGGTTGGTGTTGGTCATGGTGTTGATGGTGGCCACCCGACACGGCGCGCGGCATGCTCAGGTGGAACGTCTCGAGCGTCAAAGTCCCGGGTTTCAGGCGACCGGTGCCTGGGACCCGCCGCCCCCGCAGCCGGCTCGTCGTGCGGCCGGTGTTCCCGCAGTCTTGCCC
Source organism: Planctomycetales bacterium (assembly GCA_050486385.1). Classification (GTDB taxonomy): domain Bacteria; phylum Planctomycetota; class Planctomycetia; order Pirellulales; family Pb10988; genus JBJHDE01. Next base: position 5,476 of record JBJHDE010000214.1, read on the forward strand.
AACGATCCATGAGTCACCCGATCCTGACCCTCACCGATCCGACCACCGGCGACACCGCCCACATTGCCCCCGAGCTGGGCTGCAACTGCTTTTCGTGGCAGGTGCATTTTGGTCAGCAACCCCGCGAACTGCTGTGGTCGCATCCCGAGTTTGCCGGCGGCCAACAGCGGCCCAGCCACAGCGGCATTCCCTTGCTGTTTCCGTTTCCCGGACGCCTGCGGGGGCGGAGCTTCACGTTCAACGGCCAGTCTTATCCCTTGCATTGTGGTGATGACGGTCGAGGCAACGCGATCCACGGTTTTCTGCTGGATCGCCCTTGGGCGGTCGAGGCCGAGAGCCCCAGCAGCGTGACCTGCCGCTTTGTGGCCTCGCAGGTGGATCCGACCATCCTTGAGCAGTGGCCGTCGGACTTTGCGGTGACCAGCACATATGCCATCGGTCCCCGGCGGTTGGATCTGACGCTGACGATCGAGAACCTCGGCGAAGGCCGCTTGCCGTATGCCCTGGGCACGCACCCTTACTTTCGCGTGCCGCTGGCCGCCGAGACCAAGGCCGACGACTGCCTGGTGCAGGTGCCCGTGCGGCGGAGTTGGGAACTGTCGGACATGCTGCCCACCGGCCAGATCGTGTGGCCAAGCGGGGGCCTTCTGCACGAGGCGGTCCGCTTTGGCGATACGGTGTTGGACGATGCGTTTACCGATGTCCAGTTCGATCCCGATGGCTGGGCCACGGGGCGAATCAGCGACCCGGCGGCGGGCCGCAGCGTTCAGGTGGCCTTTGACCGATCGTTTGGCACGGTGGTCGTCTACACGCCCGCCCATCGCGAGGCGATTTGCATTGAGCCCTACACGGCGGTTCCCAACAGCTTGGAACTCACCGCCCAGGGGCTGGATGTGGGGTTGAAGGTGCTGGCCCCGGGCGAGCGGACGACGGCGCGGATGATACTTTCGGCGGCCTGAGCCATTGGCCCCTGGGAGCGCGGCGCGAGGTCGACCGAGGGGGTTTCGGCGAATTTCTGGTTGGGGGTGGTTGCCCGGGTGAGGGAAGTGTGGTCATCCTAGAGGCAAGTGGTTGTTGATGCGTTGATGGGTTGCTGGCGAGTGTGCTGGTGGCCGTCTAACCTGTGCTCGTAGCCGTGGCGAAGACTCGCCGGCTTTCCAGAGCGCGGTCCATTCAAAGAACTCGGCGGAGGACGTTGCGGATGCGAGGGTTTATTGTGTTGACGGCCGTAGTGCTGATGACCGTCTCGGCGGTCGCGGACGAGAATTGGCCCAACTGGCGAGGTCCCGATCAAACCGGCGTGGGGCCGGCGGGCGACTATCCGCTGGAATGGAGCCCCGAGAAGAACGTGGCTTGGAAGGTCGAACTGCCTGGTCCCGGAAGCTCGACGCCGGCGGTGTGGGGCGATCAGATCTTTCTGACCTACGGGGCCGACGACCGGAACCTGGTGGTCAGCTACAACCGCAAGGGCGAGCAGCTCTGGGTTCAGGAGCTGGGCAGCCTGCGTCCAGGCAAGCACCGCAAGGCCTCGGGGGCGAATCCCTCGCCGGTCACCGATGGCCAGCACGTGTGGGTCTACTACAAGAGCGGCGATCTGGCCTGCCTGACCGTCGAGGGCAAGCTGGTCTGGCAGAAGAACCTGCAAGACGAATACGGCAAGGACGACCTGTGGTGGGACCTGGGCACCTCGCCGGTGCTGACCGCCAACGGCGTGGTCGTGGCCGTCATGCAAGAAGAGAACTCCTACGTGGTGGCCCTCGATCGGCTGACCGGTGCCGAACTGTGGCAGAAGGCCCGCCAGTTTGATGCGCCGCGTGAAAGCAACCAAAGCTACACCACGCCGTTGGTCTTCGAAACCGACGGCAAGCAGCAAGTCGCCATCGTGGGGGCCGATCACGCCACCTTGCACGATGCCGCCACCGGCGAAGAGATCTGGCGCTATAGCGGACTCAATCCCGAAGGCGCCCAGTTCTTCCGTTCGATCTCCTCACCGGTGCTGGCGGGCGATTTGTTGATTGCTCCTTACTCGCGGGGCAAGAGCCTGACGGCCATCAAGCTGGGCGGAAAGGGCGATGTGACCCGGACCCACACGGCTTGGGTGGGCGATTTCGCGGCCGATGTGCCTTCGCCCGCCTTCCGGGATGGCAAGCTGTTCGTGCTCAGCGACAAGGGCCAGTTGGCCTGCCTCGATGCGGCCAGCGGCGACACGATTTGGAAGATTGCGTTGCCGCGAGATCGAGCCGACTTCAGCTCCAGCCCGTTGGTCGTGGGCGATCTTGTCTACTGTGTTCGCGAGAACGGCACGGCCCATGTGGTCAAGTTCACCGACACCGAGGCCGAGGTCGTCGCCACCAACAAGCTGACCAACGCCGACTTCACCGTGGCCACGCCGGTGCCCATGGGCGACAAGTTGCTGATCCGTAGCGAGGCCCATCTGTGGGCGCTCAGCAAGTGAGTGAGCGGCCACGGTTGAATTGATGTGCGGAAACTCAACGGGGATGGTCGCTCGGTCTGCCGAGTGGCCATCCCCGTGATTCGTTTTGCAGGCCAGCGACCGCGTGGTGTCGGCCGACGGCTCCAGCCGTTGCCCGCAAAAGTTGACGAACGAGCCAAGAGGCACTAGGAAACTCAGGACGGCAAACACGTTGAACCGCGAAGACGCCAAGAACGCGAAGATCTTGTGCCCCCACCTTCGCGCTCTTCGCGTCTTGGTGGTTACCGATTCCTGCGCAATACGTTGACGACCTTTCGTGCCGCCAGTCCCGTGCCCAACCTATCGTAGGGATCGGTCCAAGGCATCACGCGGTTCATGCGGGGTTTTTGGGCTCACGCGGAGGCGCGGAGTCGCGGAGGACGAGGTCGCGGAACCTTTGACGATCCCTTCCAGGCTCGTTTCGAAGGTTGTATCACTGAACGATACTCGAGCCGCCAGTGCCGTGCCCAAACCTTTGTAGGAAGCAGGCGACCGATCAGAACGTCAAGCCCTGACTACTGATCCCTGCGCAAGTCTTCGAACAATGGGGAAATCCATCGGTTCGACCGCTGTTGTCAAAGTC
>JBJHDE010000215.1:0-7888 GCA_050486385.1 Planctomycetales bacterium
CCCGGCGGCGATGCGGAGCATGCCGGCGAGGTCGCCGCCCCAGGTCAGGGCGTCGCCGGGTGGCCAGCTGCGATAGGAGAGATCGCCGGTGGCCGTCAGTACCGCCAGCCAGTCCACAGCCGCTTCCGTCGCCGCTTCCACCGATTGCTGCTTCACCGCCACCGACACGCTCTGGGCCCCCTTGCTCCCGACGCCCCGGCCGGGGCCGGGCGCCGCGGTGACAGCATCGGCTTTGCACGCTTAAAAAAGGGTGAAGCCGGCTGTGCCCGCGGTCGGAGTCTGCTGCAGCGCGTCGAGTCGCGTAAGGGTGGTGCTATCGCGCTTACGGAGAGTCGGTGGTCTACTTTTCTGCCGGGAGCGCGAGAAAGCCGCCAAGCAAATCTCTATAATAGAATAGACCAGCCTCTTTCTCTACGAAAGCTTTAGCTGCGCCTTGCGCCCGGGGGAGCGCTCGTTGCAGGATATGCCCGTGATGGATGCGGGCGGCCTGGGCCATGACGACGGCGCGAGCGAGAGGGGCGGGGGCGAGAGAGCCGGCGGCGGGCCACGACCGCATCGAGCGGCACGTCGGGCTGCGCATCCGCGAGCGGCGCACGCAGCTGGGGCTGACGCAGCAGCAGCTCGCGGCGCTGATCGGCGTCACCTACCAGCAGACCCACAAGTACGAGCGCGGGGTCAACAAGGTCTCGGCGGCCCGGCTGCACGACCTCGCGGCCGCGCTCGGGGTGGAGGTCTCCTACTTCTTCGCCGGGCTCGAGTGGGTGGAGGGCCCGCTGTGGACCTACGCACTCGTCGTGCCGTTCCTGCTCCAGCAGGACGGTCAGTTCGTTGACCTTGGCCTGGGCGGCCTCGGCGGCGGCGACGGTTTCGGCCTCCAATTGGGCCTGGCCCTCCTCATCGCCCTTCTTGATCTTGCGCGCCGGGGCCGCGGCGACCAGATAGCGGGTGTTGGTGTGCTTCATGTACCGCTTGCACTCCTCGCAGTAAGCCCGGTTCGTCAGCAACAAGGGAATCAGCGAGCCGCAGGAGAAGCCCACGATCCGCAGCAGCTCGAAGCCATACCCCAACATCCCGAGCCGAAACCCGTCCTTGTTGCGACCGGTGACAAACTCGACATTCTCGATCACAAACTGATACCAAATGACAAAGTTTTCGAGCGTGACTTCGGCCCCCTGGGCAATGGCCAATTGCTCAAACGTGATCCACATGGCCGCCATGTAGACCATGACCTGCAAGAACGCCACCGAGACCACAAAGCTGACGGTCGGTCGATACTCCAGCCACAACGCCGCCACCACGTAGCCCGATCCGGCCAGCAAGCCCGTCAGCAAGGCCCCGACGGGAATGACAAAGAACCACGTCCAGCTCATGGGGTCGAAATCGTTCTGCCAGCAGTAGTAGACGCCCACCAAGGTCAGGGCGCTGGTCACCAGGCCCGCGAGAAACGCGAACAAGTTGCCCCGTCGCGGAGGCATCGCCTGGCCGGCGTCCTGGTCGTCAAACTCTCCGGCTTGGTAAACATCGCGGAACTCGTCGTTGACCTCGCTCATGGTGTGCTCGCCCTTGGGAAGAAACCGGTCGGAACGGGGGGCCCTCGGCAAGTGTACTCGATCCCCGCGGGATCGCGAGCACTCAACAAAACAAAAATTGGGTGAAGTTCCCCCGGTCCCAACGAGGCTGGTCCCTCACGAATGGAAACCCGCGCGTGTCACACGGGCTATGCGGGATCTCGGGCAGCGACCGGTTCCAACGCTCGGGCGGATTGCTGATCCCGGCGCAATCCTGCCAACGAAATTCGTGGCACTGGTGGCTTGTCCACCCGTGTGTGGATCACTCGAACAGGCCCGCCTTCCGCCTCCTGCGATGGCCCTCGAACAGCGCCGAAATTGCGCGGAATGGCTGGCGTTATCAAACACTGGTGGACAAGCCACCAGTGCCACAAACCAACCGACCACTGAACGGTGTACGCTGAATGCTGTACGCTGAATGCTGAACGCTGAATGCTAAATGCTGAACGCTGACCACACGGTCCGGCCGGCGTTGTGCGGTCAGTCGGCGGCTTCATCCGCTTGGCCCACCAGCGGAGGCGTGGGCCCCAGCCGCACCCGGAGGCATTGGGGCTCGATTTCGAAGGCAAAACGATTGCCCCAAAACGGTTCGCCATCCAGGTTGATCTGCACGTCACGATAGGTCTGCATCTCGAGTTCGCTCACCCGCTGGAAGCGGGTGAACTCGACATCGCGGACGGTGCCGCCAGCCAGCAGTTTGGTGGACAGTGTGATCACATCGTCCAGCGGGACCTCGGGCACAATCGTGACTTCAAGTTGGCCGTCGTCCAGCAAGGCCGTGGGACACACCTGATAGCCACCGCCCGCGGTCCGTCCGTTGCCCACGAACAGTGCCAGAATGCTGCCTTCGAACTGGAAGTCCGGCGTTTGCAACCGCACGGGCCAGCTCTCCACGACGGTAGCGAACTTCATGCCGCTAATCATATAGGCCAGCTTGCCCAACAGTCCCTTGTGCCCGGGATTGGCGCCGGTGGTCACCTGGGCCACCTGCCCGGCCGAGGCCAGGTTCAAGAAGGCTTCGCCGTTGCAGCGGGCCACATCAATCAGGCTGATGGGCCCGGTCAGGGCCGTGTGCAGCAGCAGATCCAGCGGCTCTTCGTCGAACAGCCCCGCCCCGTTGGCAAAATCGTTGGCCGTACCCAGCGGCAAAATGCCCAGCGTCGGGCGTTCCTCGCGGGGCAGGTCCAGCAACCCGGCTACCACCTCGCGAATCGTCCCATCGCCGCCAGCGGCGATCACCGTGGATTGGCCCAGCCGCCCGCTCTCCCAGGCCAAAACGCGAAAGTCGCCGGGCTCCCAACTGACGCGGACCTCAAGCTGGTGGCCTTCCTCCCGGAGCCGGCGAACGCTTTGCCGAAGCACACCGTTCTGATTGTGACGACCGTGCAGGATCAAACGCGCCGGTGGGGGGAAAGCTTGCGAGGTCATGTGCTCAGGGTCCCCTTGGTGCTGGGAACGCCCACCAATCGGCCATCGGCCTCGCCGGCCATCCGCAGGCTGCGGGCGACCGATTTGAAAATGCCTTCGGCGATGTGATGGCTGTTCCGCCCGTAGTGGACCAGCACATGCAAATTGCACAGGGCGTTGGCGGCGACCGCCTGCCAGAAGTCCTCGACCAGTTCGCTATCGAACTGCCCGATCTTGGCGTTGGGAATCGCGGCGTTCCACACCAGGAAATACCGACCGCTGAAGTCCACCGCCGAGGTCACCAGGGTCTCTTCCATTGGCAAGGTGAAATGACCGTAACGGCGGATGCCGGCCTTGTCGCCCAGGGCCTGCCGCAGGGCCTGGCCCAGGCAAATGCCGGTGTCCTCGACAGTGTGATGGTCGTCGACCTGCAAATCGCCCTCGGCCCGGATCTTCAAATCCCAGGCCGCGTGCTTGGCCAACAGCGTCAGCATGTGATCGAAAAAGCCCACGCCGGTGGCCACATCGGCCTGGCCGGTGCCATCCAGGTTGACTTCCAGGGCGATTCGCGTCTCGGCGGTGCCACGTTCAATGGCTGCGGTTCGGCTCACGGTCGTGACATCCCCAAGAGGACAACGGCTGAAACAAAGGCCAGTGGGCTGGCAACACCTCGTGCGATGCGGTCCAGCGGAATGATACCAGGATGGTTCAACAGAGGCAGGGAAATCTCCTGGCGAGTCCGCTCGCAACGCTCACGTCGATTGCCGAAGCGCCCGGCCGAGCAAATCGAGACACACCTCCATTTGACCCGGCGTGCCGACGGAGATCCGCAGGCCCTCGCCCCATCGCTCGTAGTTCATGAATCGCACCAACACGCCCTGGGTCTTCAATGCCTCGTAAATCGGTTGCAAGGGGCGTCCCGGCCAGGTGGCCCACACGAAGTTGGCCTGCGACGGCGGACACGTAAAGCCCAGCCCCGCCAGGGCCTGGGCCAATTCGGCCCGTTGGGCCAGGATGGTGGCCACGTTCTCGGCCAGCCAGGCGGTATCGCTGATGGCGGCGGTCGCGGCGGCGATGCTCAAGGCGTCGCAATTGTAGGAATCCTTGACCTTGGCCAACTGCTCGACCACCTGCGGTTGGGCCACCAAATAGCCAAAGCGGAGCCCGGCCAGCCCGTAGCTCTTGCTCAGCGTGCGGGTCACCAGAATGTTCTCGCACTCGGCCACCAAAGGCACGCAGTGGGTCTCGGCAAAGTCCACGTAGGCCTCGTCCACCAACAGCGGGCAAGGCAGACGCCGGGCCAATTCCAAAATCCGCTCGGGCGCGATGACCGTCCCGCTGGGGCTGTTGGGATTGGGCAAGAACACCAGCTTGAGGTCGGCGTCCCCGACGGCGAAGGCCTCGGGACATTGCCAATCGTCGGCAAAGGCTACTTCCTCGGCCACCGCCCCTTGGATGGCGGCCAGCGTCTTGTACAGCACATAGCTGGGGTAGGGCAGCCGCAACCGCTGGCCGGTCCCGACAAACGCCCGCGTGCAAATCGTCAGCAGATCGTCGCTGCCGTTGCCGCACAGAATTTGGTTGGGGGCCACACCCAGCAGATCGGCCGCCGTGATGCGAAACGCCTCGGCCGTGGGATCGGGATAGCGATTCAACCCGGCCGCCACCGCCGCGGCCACCGCCGCCCCAACCCGGGAAGATGGGGGGTAGGGATTCTCGTTGGTGTTGAGCTTGATGACCTTGGTCGACTTGGGCTGCTCGCCCGGCGTGTAGCCGCTCATCGCCCGGACTTCGGGCCGAAACGCCTCGAGAATACCCATCGTACCGGTGGTGCTCGCCATGCGCCGTTGAAGGGAAGGGCCGCCTGTCTGCTCAATCGTAGCGGGAAGGCAGACGGAGAGTTCAAGAAACCTGTCTTGGTGCAACTTAGGAGTTGGCTCCGTCATTGAGTAGGTCTGGCTTGGGGCCTGCGTCGGAAGATTCGCTGGGGAAGAACCGTTTGTGCCGCTCCACGCTCCTAGAATGAAACAAGATGGCTGGCACACCCATCTCGGTTCGGTCGAGGAGCCCAGCATGGCCTCCCCAATTCAACTTGTCGCCACAGCCCCCGGGAACGCCAAATTCCCCGGAAACGCCACGGTTGTCGATCGCCAACGTGTCGGCGCGGGCCTGCTGATTCTGCGGGTCCATCCCGACGGGGGACCGATCGGCTTTCAGCCCGGTCAGTACACCACGTTGGGCTGCCCGCCCGAGATCCTGACCCACTGGGCGGGTGAATCTCCCCTTATCAAGAAGGGCCTGCGGCGGTCGTATTCGCTGTCGGCCCCGCTGGTCACACCGACCGGCGAGTTGGCCCACCCAGAACGCTACGAAAACTGGGAGTTCTTCATTCGGGTGTTGGAACCCGATCTCGAGGGCCGCCCGCGACTCACCCCGTGGTTGAATCGCCTGGAGGTCGGCGATCGCCTGCTGGCCGGCCCCAAGGTCGCTGGCCGCTACACGTTAGAAGGCGTCGCCCCGGGGGATCGGGTGGCTCTCATCAGCACCGGAACCGGCGAGGCCCCGCACAATGCGATGGTCGCCGCACTGCTGGCAAGCGGGCACCATGGCCCCATCGGGTTGGTCTCCTGTGTCCGTTACCCCCAGGATCTGGCCTACGCCACCCAACACCGTTGGTTGGAACGCCTGCACGCGAACTACCGCTACGTGACGGCCACCACCCGTGTAGGGCCAGGGTTTGCGGAGGCGACGTCCGAACCCAACTTCGCTGGGCGCTATCTTCAGGAACTGTTCGTTGATGGCAGCCTGGAGGCCACCTTGGGCTGGGGACTCGACCCGGCGCGGACGCATGTGTTTTTGTGTGGGAATCCCGCGATGATTGGCGAGATCCCCCCCACGCCCGAGGTTGCCGCGATCGGCGAGATGATCGAAGGGCGGGGGCCCAGAAGTGCGGGTCTGGCCTCGCTGCTGTTGGCCCGGGGCTTTCGGCTCAATCGCCCCCGCCAGCCGGGCAACCTGCATGTGGAGGCCTATTGGTAAGGAGGCGGGCCCCTGCTTCGGGAAAACGGGCCGGTTTGCGCTGTGGACCGGGGAACCGACCGGCCCCGTCGAGGCGTCTCAGGCCCGTCGGGGCGTACCTGCCGGCCAGTTTGAAGACGGGCGGAGACAGGCGATTCGCATGATCCGGCGCGAAGCCCTGCTCGTTGAACCAGAAGCACGGGCTGTCAAGGTGAGCCGGCGGAAATCTTCGGGAAAAACCCGAACAAATTCCAACACTCATCCGCAGTAGTGTTACTTTGTGCCTAGGAGGCGGCTCGGGGCGGTCGAATTCCCCGGAAAATCATCCGGATTGGCTCATCCAAACGCCTCGGGCAACGAATAAGACTTCAAGAATTCCTTCAAAATCCCACGACACACACCCTCCCAGGTAGGGGGAATTGTCTTGGGGGGCTATCACGAACACGAGGTGCCCCATGGCTCGGAAAGATGCGTTGCTGCGATTGCAGCAGCAATTGCTCAAGCGTCGCGACGCTTTGAGAAAAGCGCTGGCCGGGGATTTGAGCATGCTGCACGAATTGGCCGGTCGGAGCCAAGGCGATGTGGCGGACATGGCGTTGGAGATTTCGCAAGACGAAATCAGCAGCCAACTGGCCGAGGCCGAAAGCCGCGAACTGGGCCAGATTGAGTGGGCGTTGGAACGCCTGCACGATGGCCAATACGGCGTGTGCGAGAGCTGCGGAACCACCATTCCGCTGGCCCGGTTGCAAGCCCTGCCTTACGCCACCACGTGTATCACGTGCCAGCGCGAGGCCGAACACGAGGGTCCCGCCGCCCGAAGCGGTTATGCCGGCGATTTGGGTCGCCTGCCCGATTTCGGCGACGATGACCGCGAACCGACGATTAACGATATTGAGATGGACGTTCCTTAACCGGCACGTCCGTCCTCGACACCCATCAGCGAGCACCGGAGCGAGCACCCCTGGGGTGATTCTCCGGTGCTTTTGTGTGCAACGCCAGCTAGACTGAACTGACTGGCCTGCTCGGCAACGCGAAGCGATCAGATCGCGAAGCCCGCGGCCGGTGCCTTCTCCCGCCCCCTCGCCCCAGTTGACAGAACCATGGTGCGATTTTCTGGAGTGTTGGTCGCGGTGCTCGTGTTCGCCGGCGGAGCCCTGTTCGGCCTGGGCTTGGCCCAGCGCGCGACGCCCGAGGTCCACGGTCAGGTGGGCCAACCCGTCCCGGCCCGCGTTGCCAGTACCACCGCCACCGAGGCCCGCGAGGCCGCCTTCAAACGTCTGGCGGCCGAAAGCAACGCCTTGGAGGCCCAAAGCCGGGTCGTGCAGATGGTGGCCGAGTTGGTCAGCCCCTCGGTCGTCCACATCGAGGCCGTCAAAAACGTCCGCAATGGCTCGCGGAATGGCACCGTCGAAGAGGCCGGCAGCGGCGTGATCTTGGCCCTGGATCAACGGCCGGGCGAGGCCTATGTGATCACCAACGCCCATGTCGTGCGCAACGCCGAGTGGAGCCGCATCCTGGTGCGGACCAGCGAGGGCCGCCGGCTGGATGTGCTTCAACTTTGGGAAGACCCCGCCACGGACATCGCCGTCTTGCGGGTGCCCGCCCGCAGCGTGACGCCCGCCCGACTTGGTGAAAGCAGGACCCTGAAGATCGGCGAGTTCGTGCTGGCCATGGGCAGCCCCTTCGGCCTGAGCCATTCGGTGACGTTTGGCATCATCAGTGCCAAGGGCCGCCGCAACCTGGAACTGGGCGACGACCGCGTCCGCTACCAGGACTTCCTGCAAACCGATGCCGCCATCAACCCGGGCAACTCGGGCGGTCCGCTGGTCAATCTGCGAGGCGAAGTCGTGGGCATCAACACGGCCATCGCCAGCAACTCCGGCGGCAACGAGGGC
>JBJHDE010000215.1:7898-8481 GCA_050486385.1 Planctomycetales bacterium
CCGCATGGCCACCTACGTGGCCGAGCAACTCATCCTCGACGGCAAGGTCCGTCGTGCGTTCTTGGGCGTCACGCTCGATCCCCGGTTCACCCTGGAAAAAGCCCTGGACCTGGGCGTCGAGGGCCTGATGGGCACGCATGTCGTCTCGGTGCGACCCAACAGCCCCGCCTCGACGGCGGGCCTGAAGACCGGCGACGTGATCCTCGAATTCAATGGCACGCTCATCGAAGACGATTCCCATCTGATCAACGTCGTGGGCATCACCCCAGTCGGCCGCGAAGTCGAGATGGTCGTCATCCGCGACCGTCGCCAGCAGACGTTGCGCGTCAAGGTCGAGGCCCTGCCGCCCAGCGAGAGCTGATCCTCGAACTGACTGTTTGCCGCGCAACACTTCGACGAGTCTCGGTGCGGCCAGTGCCGTTATTACTGATTCCTGCACAAGTTTGGGAGCAGCGTTTGTGGCACTGGTGGCTTGTCCACCAGTGTTCGATGACGCCTGCTAGAGTTCGACTGAAGTCCTCGCAACTCATTGAGCAGAAGCAACTTAGGCGGAACTGTCCGACTGAGCCACACACTGGTGGAC
>JBJHDE010000216.1:0-4426 GCA_050486385.1 Planctomycetales bacterium
TCGGGGCCGGCTCGGCGTACTCGGCCTTGAAGGGCTGCACCTGCTCGAGCAGCCGTCGCTGCAAGGCGTTGACCTGCTTGATGTAGCCGTGGGCCGTTTCCAGGGCCTCGGCCATCCGCTCTTCCGGCATTTCGCGGGCGAAGCCTTCGATCATCAGCACCGCGTCATCGGTGCCGGCCACAATCAGGTCGAGGTCGCTTTCCTCAAGCTGATCGAGCGTGGGAAACACCACGAACTCGCCATCCACCTGGGCCAGCCGCACGCCGGCGGCCGGGCCAAGAAACGGCATGGGCGACAGCATCAGCGCGGCGCTGGCACCGGTCAGGGCGATCACGTCGGGATCGTTCTGCCGATCGCTCGACAGGACCGAGGCCTGCACCTGGACTTCGTCTTTGAACCAACTGGGAAACAGCGGCCGGATGGGCCGATCGATCAGCCGGCTGGTGAGGGTTTCCTTGGTGGTGGGTCGGCCTTCTCGTTTGAGAAAGCCCCCGGGAAACTTGCCGGCGGCGGCCTGACGTTCGCGGTAATCGACCGTCAGGGGAAAGAAATCAATCCCCGGTCGCGGGGTTCCGGTGGTCGAGGCCACCAGGCAATAGTTGTCACCATAGCCAATCAGGACACTGCCCGAGGCTTGCTTGGCGAGGAAGCCGGTCTCGATGAAGTAGACCTCGGCGCCAATCTTCTCTTCTACGCGGTACTTTTGAGCTGTCACTCGTGAGGGTCTCCGACAGTCGGAACGCGACCGTGGAGGGCACTCAAGGGCGAACCGAGATGACAACCAACCGCACACTCATTGGGCCCGCGATCCACCGGAGGTTGCGCGGAAGGCTTGGGGCCTGCCACGGCAGGTTCCAGAAGAACCTGCATTCCCGTTGTTTCACAGGGACCAATACGCCGGAACCGCCGTGACGGTTTGCTGGGAACAGGGCCGCTTGAGCCGGTCACCGGACGCCACCCCAGGATTCGGGATGCCGCGGGTCAACTCCAGCGGACACCGGCCATGCAAGCCGAGGAAGTCCGGAGTGAGATTGTTTGGTGCGACCCCAAGGTTGCTCGCACGGTCGGGCGGTCGCCTGACCGTGTGAGGCTGTGTCACTTGCGGATATCGAGCGCGCGAATGATGTCCAAATACCGCTGCGGCGTGACTTTCCGCAGATAGTCCAGCAGGCGACGACGACGGCTGACCAACATCAGCAGCCCCCGACGACTCGCATGGTCCTTCTTGTGCATCTTGAGATGCTCGGTCAACTCGCTGATCCGGGCACTGAGCAACGCGATTTGGACCTCGGGACTTCCGGTGTCGCTATCGTTGCGTCGGTACGTGTCAATCAGCTCTTGTTTTCGGTCTTTGGTGATCGCCATGCTCGTGACCGCGTTCAACGGCCCGGGTCGCGTTGCCTATCCCTCGGTTCGGCGAGCCTTCTGCGGCGGCCGACTGGGGTGGGAAAGAGTTACTCGTCCAACATCGTTTCTACAATTCAACTCGGAAGTGCGTAGTGTATCGGCTCGACCGACATTTGCAAGGGAGCCGAACTTGCATTTTACCGAGCATTCCACCGCCCTGGGGCGGGCAGGCCCTGACGGCCCGCAGGCACACGGCGAGGACCGCGCGACTCAGCCGGCGGCCGAGTCTTGCAGCTTCTTGATCCTGGCGACCAGGCGGCTCTTGAGTCGGGCGGCGGCGTTCGGGTGAATCACCCCCTTGGCCGCCGTCTGATCGATTTGCTTTTGCAACTTGGGCAACAACTCCTGAGTCTGGCTCAGGTCGCCGGCCTCGACGGCCGAGCGGATCTTCCGCAAGCTGGTACGCAGCGAGGCCTTATTGGCCCGGTTCCGCGCGCGACGCACATGGTTCTGCCGCAAACGCTTCTTGGCACTCTTGGTATTGGGCATGGTCCAGGGGGTTCCAATTTCCTCGAAATCAACAATGGCTTGAACGAACGCACATCCGACCCCCACGATCCAGCGGCACGAGACCCCTGAACTTTCAGGGCCTCACGCACCGTGCAGGCATCGGACACACCGCGACCCACCGCGGGCAAGTCACGCAGTATCCTCATCGGCACCCAGTTTGTCCAGCAGTTCCGACACATCCCGGTACGAGAAATCCAGCCCCGCCAGCCGATGCAGGTACTCGCGGGCCTTCGCCTTCTCCCCCAAACCAGCGGCCAGCTTGCCGGTCAGATAGAGCAGCTCTTTCATCATGTCCGAGTGCTCGTCGTCCACGCTGTCGATGCCTTGGGCAAAGTGGCTGAGCGCCAGTTGGTGCTGCTTGATCTTGAAGAAGCACTTGCCCAGTTCCAGCAAAGTTTCGGCCTTGCGGCTGGTGTCGCTCTTGGCCACCTGAAACGCGGCGATGGCCTCCTTGAATTGCCCGGTCTTCTGCAGGCACTTGCCCAGCTCGAACTGGTAGTGGGTGTTGTTGGGATAACGCTCCACCCGCTGCTTGTAATGGACGAGTTCGCGCTTGACCTTCTCGACCATCAGCTTCTTGAGGTGTTCCTGCTTGGCCGGGCTGGGATTCTTATTGGCGTCCAGCTCCAGGGCCTTGAAGCGATCGCGAAAGATGTTGAGCTGCGCGTTCTCCAGGCTCTCGCGGATGCCCACGTCCTCGCCATCGAGGTTTGTCAGGGCCTTTTGGAGAATCTTCTCGGCCTCGTCGTACCGCTCCTGGCCCGAGTACAACTCAGCCAGTTCCATGTAGGTCCCCGCGTTGCCCGGCTCCTTCCGCATCTTCTTGAGCAGGGCTTCTTCCGAGTTGGGGTCCACCTCGTTGGTGACCTTCGTGCTCTGCGTCTCCTCGCGGTCCGAGAAGTCCAACTCGGCAATCTTGCCACTGCACCAGGCCATCATCCGCCGGGCGTCGGGCTCGTCGGGCTTGGCCTTGGCGGCCCGTTGAAAGCAGACCACCGCCTTCTCGAAGTTCTCGGCCGAAATCAGGGCTTCGCCATATTTGAAGTTGATCTCGTAGCTCTTGGGATCCGAGGTCCAGGCGGCGTCCATAAAGCCCAATTGGCCGTCTTGGGCTTCGAGCTTCTCGCAGGCCTCGGCCATTTCGACCAGGGTCCCCGTGTCCCAGGGATTGATCTTCAGCACTTCGATGCCGTTCTTGAGCACGTCCTTCCAGGCCTTGCTCATCCTGTTTTTCTTGATCGTGGCCTTGGTGCTGGCCGTCCGCATGCCGGACATCGCCGCACCCTTGCCATTGTTGTTGTAGATCTTCCGCAGCGAGCCAATCAGATTGTCGACATACAGCCGATTGCCCGGATCGCCCAGCACGCACTGGCTGAACATCTCTACGGCGTACTGATTATCGCCCTTGGTGGCGCACTGCGTGCCCTTGGTGAACCACTGCTGCAATCGGGCCCGCGTCTTGGGGTCGATGCCAGTAGCGGGCGGATTGGTCGTCTCAGCCATTCGAGGGGGCTCCTGATGCGATAACCCAGTCCAGGGCCAGCGATGCGCGACAGGGGGCGGCCTACTAAGGGCCAGTCGGGTTGCCCCCCAGCCTCGGGTTCAAGCCGCGATCCCCGCGACCGTGTCCCGGACACACGTGTGCGCGGTGCGTTTCTCTCGCGGAAACCATAGTGTATCGTACCACGGGATTCTCGAAAGCGACAGTCGCCAATCCTGAGTTCCACCACCCTCAGTGGTTCGCACGAGGGGGGCACCTCCGATCCACCTTCCAGGAGCGACCGCACGCGCATGCCACCGGGGCGAGTCTACTTAATCGGGGCCGGGCCGGGCGACCCCGGCATGTTGACGCTTCGCGGCCAACAGTGCCTCAGCCGGGCCGAGGTCGTGGTGTACGACTATCTCGTCAATCCGGCGATCCTCGAGCACGCCCGGGACGACGCCGAACTCGTCTGCCGGGGCCGGCACGGTCAGGGTCGCCTGCTCAATCAGGCCGAGATCAACCAGGCCATGACCACCGCGGCTTTGGCCGGCCGGCAAGTTGCCCGTCTGAAAGGCGGCGACCCCGGCGTGTTTGGCCACCTGGCCGAGGAAATCGCCGCGCTCGAACAAGCCGGCATCCCCTACGAAATTGTCCCCGGTATCACCGCCGCTCTGGCCGCCGCCAGTTTTGCGGGCGTCCCGTTGACCGATCGCGAGCACGCTTCGGCCCTGGCCCTGGTCACCGGCCAAGAGCGGTGCGACCGGGCGTTCAACAGGCTGGACACCGCCCGACTGGCCCACTTTCCGGGAACCCTGGTCTATTATATGGGCGTGACCACGGCGGCCGAGTGGAGTTCCGGCCTGATCGAGGCCGGCAAATCGCCCGACACCCCGGTTGCGGTCATCCGCCGCTGCAGTTGGCCCGACCAACAACTCTGGCGATGCCGCCTGGACGAAGTGGCCGGCTTCCAGCTGCTTGACCTCGATGCTGGCGAAGCAGCTTTCCACATGGTTCAGGTACTCCGGA
>JBJHDE010000216.1:4436-6444 GCA_050486385.1 Planctomycetales bacterium
CCGCCTGGACGAAGGGGCCGGCTTGCTGGACCATCGCCGTGCCGACTAGATTCGGCCGCCGGTGCTGGTCGTCGTTGGCGAGGCCGCCCGGGATTTCGCCCGGGGCACCTGGTTCACCGATCGGCCCTTGTTCGGCAAGACGGTCTTGGTCACCCGACCGCAGGACCAGGCGTTGGCCCTCCGCGGGCCCCTGGCTGAACTGGGCGCTCGGGTGCTGATCCAGCCGTCCATCCGCATCGGGCCGCCGGCCGACTGGGGCCCGGTGGACGCCAGTTTGCAGGCGATTTCCACGTTCGATTGGGTCGTGTTCGCCAGTCGCAATGGCGTGCAACATTGGCTGGGTCGGCTGCGGGCGTTGGGCGGCGACCTGCGGCGTTTGGGCGGAGTGCGACTGGCCGCGATTGGCCCCGCCACGGCGGAGGCCCTGGCCGAGTGGCATCTGTCGGTCGATCTGATGCCCAAAGTGCATCGGGCCGAAGACCTGGCCGATGCCTTAATTGAGGCTCTGCCCAGCGACCCAACCACCGCATCGCCGCCCCGGTTATTGCTGGTGCGAGCCAGTCGCGGTCGCGAGGTCTTGGGCGAACGGCTGCGGGCGGCCGGGGCCGAGGTCCAGCAGGTCGTGGCCTACGGCAGCGAGGACGTCGACCAACCCGACGAGGAGATCGCCGCCGAACTGGCCGACGGCCGGATTGATTGGGTCACGGTGACCAGCAGCGCGATCGCAAGGAACCTGGATCGGCTCTTCGGACGCGATCTGGCACGCGCCCGACTGGTGAGCATCAGCCCCATCACCACGGCGACCCTGACCGAGTTGGGGCACAGCGTCGCGGCGGAAGCCACCACTTACACGATGGACGGCGTGCTCGCCGCGGTGTTGGCGGCGGAAACGTCCTCGTAGCCCCATTCTCTTCGAAGTCGCCCCGCCCCGACAAACACGGAAAGGCGTAGCCCACGGTTTGGCGCCTTGGAGCCTTAGTCCTACGGCTGTGCCACTGCTTGCTGGCAAGCAGTGCGGTATGCTGATCGACCTTGAGCAGTCGAGTCAAAGGGCAACCATTCCGGGCAACGTGAATCGTTTCCAACACGGCTTGCCAGCAATCCGTGGCACACCAGTTGATGAAGCAACGGCACCCGTGCGTCTGGCAGGGTCAATCCAGCGGTTCGAAGCGGTATCGCCAGCGGAGGGTGGTCGCGTCGATCTCGTATCCGACCGCCTGGCTAAGGTCCAGCGTGACGAGGGTGTTGTCGAACGAGGTCTCCAGGCCCAGGTCGCCTTCGGCGGCCAGGCGGACGCACTCGCCCTGGGGGCCGGCAAAGTCGATGGCGTCGGTCTGGGCCGCGGCGATCGTCCAGGCGGGGGCCAGCAGATAGGTTCCGCCCAGCCAGTCGGGTCGCTCTTGGACCCGGCAGGCCAGATCGAAGCGAACGCCCCGCTCGCCGGCGGGTTCGACCACCGCCGACCAATGGCTGCGGCCGGCCATGCCCACCAGCAGGATGGAACCATTCGGCCCCGGCGAGGCCTGTTGAAACGCGGGGCTGGGCGGCCAGTGGGCCAGCCCGTCGCCCTCGACCGTGGTCAGCCAGGCCGCCTGCTCTTGCCAGGAAATCGCGTGACTGTAGCGATCACCGCTACGAGTGAATCGCACGGTGAGGGGGCCCACCGTCAACGCCAAGGGATCCTCGATCACGCGCGCTCCGCCCTGAGAAGAGAAGTAGGGAATCCGATCCCGGCGAGGCCGCCGTGGGCCGCGGGGGCCAGGCTCCCCATGATCGTAGGGATCGAAGCACCCGTCGGCTCAGGGCCGGTCGCCAACATCGAGCAGCTTGTTGAGTTCGCGGAGCAGCTCGGCCACTTCGCTCAACGAGTCCATCACGCCATGGGCCCCGGCATCCAGAAAGGCGTTTCGCACCGGATCGATGGCGGCCTCGCGTTGCTCGGCACTCAGGCTCGCGAACTCTTCGGGGCTCAGTCCCAGCAGGACCGAGCTACTGGTCAGACCCACGG
>JBJHDE010000216.1:6454-8425 GCA_050486385.1 Planctomycetales bacterium
TTCTGGGGCGATCTTCTGGTGGCTGCCGGGGCCGAGGTCCCGGCATGCACGGCGGCTCGGATATCCTCCACCGAATCGCCAATCGCCACAACCCGCGCGGCGGGAAACACCCCGGTTTGTTCCATCGCCCGATACACGAGCCATGGGGCCGGCGGGGCCAGGGGCACATCGTCGGCCGTGACCATGGCGTCCAGTGGCCCACCGCCGTGGGAAGCCCACAAGTCGGCGAACAGCGACCGCTGGGCCTCGGTGATTCCACCGCCGAGGGCCACACGCACGCCTTGGGCCTGCAAGCCGGAAACCGCCTCGATGGCCCGGGGCGTGGGCTCGCAGGTCGCCCCGCGCCCGCCGAAATCGAACAAGGTGCCCGAACCGTCCAACACGACCAAGGCAATCGACAGGCTGGTGTTCATGGGCAATCGGAGGCGGGCCGGCACGGCCCATCGAACGGTTGGAAAGAGACGGCGTACCCTCCCCTCAATGTGTGGGTGGGGCCGCGCTCGAGATAGTCGGCTTTGTCGCTTGGTTGTCGCCCCGAGCAACGGCTTCTAGGATACACGGGCGTACGACGCGGGCGTCGGGCGCGAGGCGGCTTCCGCCAAAAGCTTCTCACCGCCCAGCCGGCGAAATCGTGAAACCTGGTGTGATCGTTTGGGAACAGGCCAACACGCTGCTGGCCCGCATCCGCCCCGAGCTGGTCAGCCGGCGGATGTCGGTCACCCGATAGTCGCCCACGCCGAGCACCATCCAGTCCGCCGTCCAGACGTCACCGAACACCACCGCTTGCGGCGTGCCCTCGGTGGCTTGCGGGAAATCGATGTCCTCGAACGCCGTCGGCTGCGGCCCTTGCTGGCGCGGGCGCAGTGCGTAGCTCAGCACCGCGGAGGCGACCATGATGACGATGTTGAGCCAGAGCGGCATCAGAACACCGGATCGCCGTCGAACGGGCTCTTGCCCGGCAGGTGCGGGAACCCGCCGTAGCGCGGCAGGTTGCCGAACTTCGAGATGCAAATGGGCACCGTGCGGACGCAGCCCGGATACGCCGCCACCGCCATGCCCTCGCTCAACCGGTGCGTGCCGCCGAGGAGCGTGAGCGCATCGCCCACGTGCGCGTCGACCGCGCGGCGCTCGACCTCGCCGGTGCCGATCGCCCACTCGATGTAGCCGCCGGTGAACCAGCCATCGGCGTGCTCGCCGAACGTCGACGACTCGATCGAGAGACCGTCGGCGTACCCGGCCTCTGCCAGCAGCTCACGTGCACGGTCGGGGTCGTAGGGGTAGATGTCGTCGAGCGCTGGGTCGTACGCCATCGAGTTCTCGGGCACGAGCTGGTAGGCCACCCCGCCGAACCCGAGGTTCTGGATCTCGGCGATGGTGTCGCGGTCGATCGCGTGGGCGATCGCCTGACGGACACGGATGTCGTCGTACGGCGGCAACGTCTCGTTCATCAGGAACAAGCGGTAGGTCAGCGTGGTGCCCGGCGTGATCCGGTAGTTGTCGTCACCCTCGATGGCGACGATGTCGAGGGGCGTGAGCGCCACGACGTCCATGTCGCCGGCTCGCAGGGCGTTGAGCTGATCCCGTGCCATGGAAAGAAAAGCCGTCGCATCCTGCACCGCCTCACCCGCCCGCGACAACGCCCCACGCAAGCCATCATCCCGCGAATAGCCCAGTGTCTGCCCAATCAGAACCACCTCGCGGGACTGATCCAGAAAGGTCCGATACGTGGCAAAAAAACCTTCCAGCAACTCGGCAACTTCAGAGTCCTGCAGGCGGTCTGCCTGCGTCGCCAGCGAGTCGTCCAGCGCGCTGTTTTGCTGCTCCAGTTCTGCCAATAGCGCTTCCTGCCCGCTTTGTGTCACCGTCCGCATACGTTCACGCAGCTGCAACGCATTCACTGCCATGGTATCCAGCTCACCACCCACCAAAGTCAGCCGCTGAACCTCGTCGTTGGTGGTTTGCTGCATGCGC
>JBJHDE010000217.1:0-8425 GCA_050486385.1 Planctomycetales bacterium
CAGCGGTCGCAAGGCGCGTGTCACCGGACGACTGGAAGTTCGTGAAGGCGTCGAACGCGGTACCCGCTACATTGTGCAAGTCAAGAGTTTGGAACCCGCCCCGTGACCAATCAGGCCCGCCCCGAGGTCATCTCGCACGCCCAGTTGGCCGAGTGGGATCGCCAGCACGTTTGGCATCCCTTTACCCAAATGGCCGAGTACGAGTCGCTGCTCATTGAGCGCGGCGAAGGTTGCCGGCTGTGGGACACCCAGGGCCGCTGCTACCTGGATGGCGTCAGCAGCCTGTGGTGCAATGTCCACGGGCATCGCCATCCCAAGCTGGACGCGGCTATCCGTGATCAACTGGATCGCATCGCCCACACCACGCTGCTGGGCGCGGGCAATCCCACCACGGCGCGGCTCGCCCGCCGGCTGGTGGAACTGGCACCGGTGGGGCTGAATCATGTGTTCTTCAGCGATTCCGGGGCCAACGCCTTGGAGGTCGCCCTCAAAATGGCCTTTCAGTACTGGCAACAGTCGGGCCCCGACTTCACCAGCAAGCAGCGCTTCTTGGCCTTCGACGACGCCTACCACGGCGACACCATCGGCACCGTCAGCATCGGCGGCGTCGACCTGTTCAATCGGGTCTTCAAACCGCTGTTGTTCGATGCCTTCCGCTTGCCAGCCCCCAACCCGCAACGCCCACCGCAAGGCGTGGCCAGCCACCAGGTGCTGGGCCATTGCTTGGAGCAGCTCGAAACCGCTCTGAAGCGTCATCATCACGAGATCGCGGCCATCGTGCTGGAACCCTTGGTGCAAGGGGCCGCTGGCATGGTGGTGCATCCCGAGGGCTTTCTTCGCGGTGTCCGCGAGTTGGCCACCCGCTACAACGTGCTGCTGATTGCCGACGAGGTGGCCGTGGGCTTCGGCCGCACGGGGCGGATGTTTGCCTGCGAGCACGAACAGGTCACGCCCGACTTCTTGTGTCTGGCCAAAGGCATCACGGGTGGCTACCTGCCGGTGGCGGCGACGATGACCACCACGCGCATTTGGGATGCCTTCCTGGGGCCGTATTCCTCGGCTCGGCAGTTTTTCCATGGGCATACCTACGGCGGCAACGCCCTGGGAGCCGCCGTGGCCTTGGCATCCCTGGAGGTCTTCGAAGACGAGGGCGTCCTGGCGGGCCTGCCGCCCAAGATCCAGGCCCTGGGCGACGAACTCGCCCGCATCGATCGGCTGCCCCACGTGGGCTTTGTCCGCCAATGTGGATTGATGGCCGGCGTCGAACTGGTAAGTGATCCCGCGACCGCCACGCCCTATCCCTGGGCCGAACAGTGGGGGCTCCGGGTGTGCCGCGTCGCCCGCGACCGCGGTGTGCTGCTCCGCCCGCTGGGACACATTCTGGTGATCATGCCGCCGCTGTCGATCGCGGTCGAGGAGATCCGTCAAATGGGCCAGGCCGTCGAAACGGCGATTCAAGCCGTCACCGAGCGCGGCGAATGCCCCAGCCTTGCAAACGCCATCGGCTGACCGATGTTGTTCGCCCGCCCGAGAATCGACTCAGCTCACCCGGGCGTCGGCCGGGTTGGCGGCTACGCTCACGGCCTGGCCGGCGATGTCGCGTCCCACGGCCTTGCTCCAGGCCCTCAGGACCTCTTTGTAAATCGATCCCGGGCACTGTGGCACCGGCACCTGGTCGATCGAACGCACCGGCAGCAGGCAACTGGGCGTGCTGGTCAGCCAGATTTCCTCGGCTGAGGCCAAATCGTGGACCGCCAGGGTCCGCTCTTCCCAGGTCCACCCCTGCTTGCGAGCGAGCTGCTCGACAAAGCCCAGGCTCACGCCCGGCAGAATTTCGTGCTCGCGGCGGGGCGAGCGAATCACGACTTGGTCGCCATAGCGGCTAACCAGCAGAATGTTGGCGATGGCCGTCTCGGTCACGCGGCCGGCCTCGTCGGTCAGCAGGGCCTTGGCACCGGGTTGAATGGCCGCGGCCTGCCGGTCGGCCAGCAGGTAGTGCAAGCGGCTGCGGGCCTTGATCCACCGCGGCCAAGCGTCACCCGAGACCATCCGCCCGGCGGTCACCACCAGATCCACGCCCCGGGTGTAATGCTCGGCCCAATGCGAAAACGGCAGCGGATAGGTGTGCATCGCCACGGTGGGGCCGTAGTCGTGCCCGCCGGAAAACGCCGCGTAGGAGCCCGGCGAGACCAACACGGCCAGCCCCAGGTCGCCGCCGGTGGGGACAAGCGAGAAGTTGGCGCCTACCAGCCGCAGGGCGATGTCGTGCAGCTTGGACCAGGCAAGCTGATCGTCGATGCCCAGCTCTTCGGCGCCGCGACGCAGCCGTGCCAGGTGCTCATCCCACAGGAAAATCCGCCCGTTGAAGGTCCGCAATTGCTCGCTGAGGGTCGCCCCCTGGACATAGCCGGCATCGAACAGCGGGACCGAGGCCTCGGCCAATGGCACAAAGCGGTCGCGGACAAAGGCCAACGGTAGACGGGGTTGAACCGGGGTCATACAGCCTCCCAGGGCTTTACGCAATTTATCGGCAGCCTACGATTCCCGGACCGGTCAGACAGTCCCATCTCTTGATGGGGCACTATGCCAGATTGCCGGTGGGTCGCAGGACCCAAGCACACTTTGGACACACCGTCCGTTGAGATTCCGTCGGCCTGTGGGGCCGCTGCTTGGTTGAACGTCAGACAGGGACTTGTTGTCATGACACCACGATCGATAGGTCGCACGCCGTGGGGCGTGCTGGGAATTCTCTGCGGTCTGTTGGGTCACGCTGTCGGAGACGAACCCGCTGGCTGGACCCAATGGCGTGGCCCGGACCGCGCGTCGCGGGTCCACGATGCCAACTGGCCCGAAACGCTCAGTGGACCAGCCTTGGAACGAGTTTGGGTGCAACCCCTGGACACCGGCTATCCGGGGCCGGTGTTGTCTCCGGATAGGGTGTTCGTGGCCGAAACGCGTGCCCATAAGGAAGAAGTCGTTCGGGCCCTGAAACGCGACACGGGCGAGGAAATTTGGCAGGCTTCGTGGCCGGGGTCGCTGGCGGTGCCCTTCTTTGCCGCCGCCAACGGAAGTTGGATTCGTTCTACCCCGGCTTACGATGGCCAGAGCTTGTTCGTCGCCGGAATGAGGGATGTTTTGGTCTGCCTGGATGCCGCCGATGGTCGCATCCGCTGGCGGGTCGATTTCACGGAGCGGTACGAGACCCCGCTGCCAGCCTTTGGTTTCGTGTGTTCGCCCCTGGTGGATGGCGACCATTTGTACGTCCAGGCCGGTGCGAGTGTTTGCAAACTCGACAAACACACCGGCCAGACCCTGTGGCGGAGCCTCGAGGACGAAGGCGGCATGTACGGCAGTGCCTTCAGCTCGCCGGTGATCGCAACCCTTGCCGGAGTGCGACAATTAGTCGTGCAGACCCGCACCCACCTGGCCGGCGTCGACCTGGACGACGGAGCCGAGCTGTGGCAGCACCCCGTCGAGGCCTTCCGTGGGATGAACATCCTCACGCCGCTGGTCCATGGCGATGCCATTTTCACCAGCGCTTACGGTGGCCAGAGCCTGCTGGTCGACATCACCCGCGACGGGGAAGACTGGCAGGTCCGTCAGCGGTGGCGGAACTCGGCCCAGGGTTACATGTCGAGCCCCGTATTGGTCGATGGACACATCTACCTGCACTTGCGCAACACCCGGGTGTGCTGCATCCGCTGGGAGGATGGCACCACGCAGTGGACGTCGAGCGACCGCTTCGGCAAATACTGGAGCATGATCGCAGGTGGGGACAAGATTCTGGCCCTGGATGAACGGGGAGGGCTGGTGCTGCTGCGGGCCAACCCTGAGGAATTTGAACTGCTCGACCGCCGTCGGGTCAGTGAGAATTCGACCTGGGCCCATCTGGCGATCGAGGGGCCGAATCTCTTCGTGCGCGACTTAGAGGGCGTGTCGGCCTTCCGGTGGCAAACTCCGTGAGCGAACCCACTTGGCGGCCAACGCTACATCACTTGCGTTTGCGACGGACCTTGTAGTTGCCGCGGGCCTCGTCGTAGTCCAGGACCAGCAGGTCCTTTTCTTCAAGGTATTCCAGCAGGTCCGAAAAGCCTTCGAAGCCGTAATAGCCTTCGTTGAAGCCCGGGTAGACGCGGCGGATCGTCTGTTTCAGCAGGCTGCCCCACAGCGGGTTGTAGTCGTCCTCCAGCGAGCGGATGACCTCGACGACCCGTTCGGCGGCCTCTTGGACTTTGGGTGTCTTGTTGGCCTCGGCCTTGGGCTGTTCGCGCTTGGGCTGGTGGCTCTGGGTGGCCCGAACCAGATCGTTGTAATAGATGAACTCGTCGCAATTGGCGATCAGCAGTTCCGAGGTCGAGCTTTTCACGCCGCAGCCGATGACCCGTTTGTCGTTCTCTTTCAGCTTGGAGACCAACGGCGAAAAGTCGCTATCGCCGCTGATCAGCGCGAACACTTCGATGTGCTGCTTGGAATAGCAAAGGTCCAGGGCATCGACCACCATGCGGATATCCGCCGAGTTCTTGCCGCTGTGCTTGCTTTGGGGAATGTCGATCAGCTCGATCCCCTGGCTGTGAAACTCGCGGACGACGTCCTGATAGCGGCTCCAATCGCAGTAGGCCCGCTTGAAAACGATCCGGCCTTTTTCTAACAGCCGCTTGAGCACCATCCCAATCTGAAATGGCACGGTGGGCTTCATGTCCCGCACGCCCAGGGCGAGATTCTCAAAATCCACGAAGACGGCGATTCTTGGCTCGACGGACATCGTACTCACGACTCCTCCCTGCGAAACACGACGATGAATCTCAAGAGACGTTGGGGCGCCAGCTCCGGCGGGCTTCTCGCGGGACGATGGCGGGTCCGGCTGGAGAGGTCGATCACCGACGTGTCGCCGATATCTGGGTGCCCCCGACGTGTCACGCGTCCCCAACGAATAGCATCCAGAACACGCCAATCACCACGGCCAGATGAATGAAGATCGTCAGCCAGAACACCATCAGGAATCGCCACTTCTGGGTCTTGTGGCGAAATCGCCGCTGGGCGAACCAGGCTCCGGGGAATCCGCCCAACAACGCCATCCCGTGCAACGTCCGCTCGGACACGCGGCGGCGGTGCAACCCGGCCTGCCGCTTATCCCAGCCATAGGCCAGAAACGTGACTCCGCTCATCACGACAACCAGCCCCAAGTAGGCCGCAACGTAAACCATGCGTGATTCTCGAAGTGGCCCCAGCGGCATTTGCCGAGCGGCTGGGCCAACCCGCCCGGCAAACGCCACCGCTTTACCATCCACTCACTCGGCGGCCAGCGCCTGTTCAATGGCCTGCACGACCTGCTCGCTGTCGGGTGTGACCCGAGGAGCGAATCGGGCGGTCACCTGCCCATCGCGGCCCACCAGAAACTTTTCAAAGTTCCAACTGATCTCGCCGGCGAACTTGGGATTGGCCGTGGTCAGGAAGGTGTACAGCGGGGCCTGGCCCTCGCCCTTGACCACGATCTTCGAGAACATCGGAAACTCGACGCCAAACTTCGTCGTGCAGAACTCCTGAATCTCGGCGTTGGTGCCGGGTTCCTGTCGACCGAATTCGTTGGCGGGAAAGCCCAAAATCACGAGCCCCTTCTCGGCGTAACGCTCGTGCAGTTCCTGAAGCTCCTTGTACTGCTTGGTCAGACCGCAGCGGCTGGCCACGTTCACAATCAGCACGACCTTCCCCTGGTACTTGCTCAGCTCGACCGGCTGACCCTCGATATCCTTGACCGTAAAATCCAACGGGCTCGACGGTTCAGCGGCCGACAGCATGGTCGCTCCCAGCAACAAAGGCAAAGCCAACAGACCGCGAAACACCATGGCAGGTTTTCCTCACGGGTGACGAGCGTCGGTCACGTGAGCCGACGCCGACCAGTTTAGACCCTGCCGGTCCCCCTGAAAACGGGCACACCAAGCCATCAAGGGCTCGCGCCCCCCATCGGTCGAGCAGTCGACTCTCACCAGCCGGTTGGTTCGGCCGCCGGTGGTCTCTATTGCCCGGTGGTCTCTATCGCTGGGGTTCACGCTTCGCGGGCGGCCTCGGACAGCACCAGCAGATTGTCGCGATGGACCAGCTCGTCGTAGGGCCGATGGCCCAGGACCTCGGCCACCTGCTCGCTGTTGCGGCCCAGGATCCGCTCCACCTCGTCCGAGGGGTAATTCGTCAGTCCGCGGGCGAATTCCTCGCCGTTGGGTGCGTGCATGCTGACGACATCGCCCTTCTGGAATGTGCCCTCGACCCGGCGAACGCCGATGGGCAGCAGGCTGCGGCCGCGGGTCTCGACGGCACGTCGGGCGCCGTCGTCAACATACAGCCGCCCCTGGGGAGGTACGGCAAAGCCAATCCATCGTTTGCGGGAGGTGATGGCCTCGCCACGAGTCAGGAACAAAGTTCCTACCGATTGGCCGCGGAGAATCTGGACCAGCGGGTCGGGCTCGCGGCCCCCGGCCACGATGCAGTTGCCGCCAGCGGAAGTCACCATCTTGGCGGCCGCCAGCTTGCTGGCCATGCCGCCTTTGCTGAGCCCCGTCAGGCGATCACGTGCCAAGGCCAGCACGCCCTCGTCGACCAGAGGCACCGTGTCGATGAGTCGGGCGGTGGGATCGACCGGGTCGCGATCGTACAGACCCGGCACGTCGGACAGAATCACCAGCAAGTTGGCTTGCAGCAGATTGGTGACCAGGGCCGCCAGCCGGTCATTGTCACCAAAGGTGGTTTGCAGTTCCGAGACGCTGACCGTGTCGTTCTCGTTGATGATTGGGACGGCGTTGAACTCAAACAGCTTGAGCAGCGTGTTGCGGACGTTCAGATAGCGGGTGCGATTGTTGACGTCGTCGGCGGTCAGCAGCACCTGGGCGGCGTGGTAGCCGCGGCGCTTGAGGGCATCGTCGTAGACCCGCACCAGGTGGCATTGGCCCACCGCGGCGATGGCCTGCAACTGGGCCACATCGCGGGGCCGCTTGGCCACGCCGAGCTGACCCAATCCGGCCCCCACGGCACCACTGCTGACCAAGGCCACACGTCGGCCGGTGGCCAGAATGGCCTCGATCTGACCGGCCAGGGCCTCGATCCGTTCCTCATCGAGCAGGCCCTGGGCGTTGGTCAGCACGCGGGTCCCGACCTTGACGACCCAGGTTTCGCTGAGGGCCACGACCTCATGTCGCAACAGATCGACCGCCGGGATACGAGCCACGGGGTTCTCCACGGTTGACATCGCGCTGGACCTCAAGCGGCTTCCCGAGAAAATGGGTCAGGCGGGCGGTTTCGCCGAGCGTTGGTTCTGGGAGGCCACTGCATTTCTGTCAAGCGGGCTTTTCCCCAAGCCGCGGGTCGTCGATTACAATCGCAGGGTGTGCGACAGACTTTGGACGTTTCTGGCCCCCCAGCCCCAAGCACCTTGGCATGACCAAACGCCCCATCTCGTTCAAACCCGTCCTGTGGGCGGTGGCCACCTCAATCTTCGCCGGCCTGGTTGTGCTGGTGGGCGTCCGCTGGCTGGCCAGCAAGGTGCTGGGACTCGAAGGCGGCTGGGATCTCGCGGCCCTGGCGGTTCAGACCGCGATCTTTGCGGGCATTGGCGCGGTGATTGGCCTGCTGATAGCCGTCTTTGACCGTCCGCCCCAACGGGAGGAGCTGGTCGAAGAGGACCCGTTTGGCGGAGCCGTCCCTCAGGCAACCGGCGAGTCGCAGCCGCCGGCCGAGGACAGGCCGAGTTTGCCGCAAACCGAGGAGCCTTCGCCACGCCCCTGACTCGGGCAACAGACCTCAGGCCCCGCTAGCCGACCCGCCACCAGAGGGGCTTGGCTGGCTCTGCCCGTCGGCGGGTACCGCCGGACACTCCTGGACAATCTGGCTCCGGGCTTCCGGCATGGTGGCGAACAGCACGTCCAGCAGCTCTTGAAAGCGCCGGCGGCGGATGCTGTAGAAGTTGTGCTTGCCTTCGCGACGGGGTTCGATGAGTCGCGTCCGCCGCAGCAAAGCCAAGTGGTGGCTCACCGCCGGCTGGCTTTGCCCGAGGTGGTCGCACAAGGCCCGTACGTGCATCTCGCCGTTGCGGAACAACAGCATCAGAATCCGCAGACGGATGCGGTCGCTGAGCAGCTTAAACAGCTCAACCAACTCTTCGATGACTTCGCCCGAGGGTTCGGGGATCATCTCCGGCGACGTGTGTTCGTGGTGCGTCGACTCGCTGATGACGCCCTCCTCGGGAGGCCGCGGCCTGGATGCGGACCGAGCAGCGTTTCGTGTCGTCGCGTCACGTCCACGGTCGTGGGCCGTCGGACGCATCTCAGTAACAACTGGCTCAGCCATCAGGACGTTGGGTGATGGAACTGGCCCAGATGATCCGCGTCACCAGGATGGGACGCGGCCTAAGGACCCCATATGTTGACCTATTGTAGTG
>JBJHDE010000218.1:0-5659 GCA_050486385.1 Planctomycetales bacterium
ATCGCAGCCAGTCGCCGGTGCCAATCGTTGAGGGGTTGTTTGGCCTAGTTCCTCGGATCCGAAGCTCGGCCCTCAGCCTGGGACTGGCCCGACGCTGCCCCCCAGATGTCGGCCCAGGGTGGGGGGTCGCGGTTGCCCCCTCGATCGACGCTCCACCAACCCGGCCCCAAACGCCCAACCGGCCGGATGCTCCACCCCCCTTGGGAAGCACCCGACCGGCTGATGGCGGACGTTTGGCGATCGATCAGCGTCGAATGAACATCGAGCTGTTGTTGGCCACGTTGAACAACGGTCGGTAGCGGCTGTAGGGGGCGGCCTTGGCCGTGCGACCGGGGAACCACACCAGATTCATGTTCATCGACCAGGTCTCGCGTTGCACGTTGGTCGAGGTGGTCGAAGACGAGGGAATCAAGTAGTTGAAGTCGGCCTGCAGGGCCCAGCGGTCGTTGAGCACCACGAACGAATCGCTCCCGACCAGGCCATCGCCATCGTCGGTGGCACCGACCCAGAAGCGGGTTTCGGCACCGTTGTCGTAGTGGTAGCGGTAGAACAAGCGGTACTGGCTGGCCAACTCGGCCGTGATGTCGGCGCCCGTCAAGGGGTCGACGATGGTCTCTTCCCGGGTGCCGAACACCCCGTTGAAGCCGAACTCGTGGCAGTGCCAGCGACGGCTGATCTCGGCCCGAAGCTGGGTCAGGCTGACGTTGTCGAAGTAGTTGTCGCGAAGCATGTCGAAGGCCACACCGTACTGCCAACCACAGGTATCGTGCCACGCCCGACGGAACAATCCGGCGGTGAAGAACACCTGGGTGCGGTCGGCATTCGAACCGGTGGTGGCTTCCAGAATGCTGTTGCCATCCAGGTTGCTATGGGCCACCTGGGCCCCCACCTGCAAGCCCCAGCCCACCTGGTGCCACAGCGGGAAGGCATAGTTGATGCCGTAATGAAAGCCGAAGTTGCCATTGAGTCCCAGGTCCAGTGGTCCCTGGAAGCTGTGCGGACCAGTGAACAGCGTCAGGTCCTGGGTCCAGCACCAGTTGTGGCAGGCGGGTCGCAGGATCGGCCAGCACAACAGCGGACCACCGTAGTAGCAGTTGGGCCCGTAGAAATCGGGAGCCAGCGTACCACAGGTGCCGTCGACTCCGCAGCCCACGGGGGGCTCGTGATAGACTTCGCCTTCGTAGAACACGCCCTCGTGAAAGACATTGCCTTCGTAGATGACGTCGCCCTCGACGAACGGGTCCATCGATCCCTGGGGATGAAACTCGCTGACCACGGTGCCGGGCCGGGCGTGCGGATACTGGCCGCTGGGTTGTTGAGTCCAAAACGGACCCACACCCTGGCCCGCCTGGGGACGCGGCATCGGCCGCGGTTCAGGCAAGGTCTCGGCTTGGCCCGAGCCACCGGGACGGGTGCTCATCGGCTGCCGCTCGGCCCGAGTGGGCTGGCCCGAGGCGGCCTCCTGATAGAACATCGCCGGTTGGCTGGTCTCGCCCGGTCGTGGCCCCAGCCGCAACGTGCCCTGGGCCGGGGTCACCGGTTGCCCGGGTTGCTGACTCCAGCGGGCAGCCGCTTCGGCCGAAGTTGGCCGAGCCACCGCCGTGGGTTGGGCTGCCGCCGTTTGGGGCGTCGTCGTCGAGTGGCCCTGCGGCAGCAGCCGGGGCGGCGCGGTCTCCCGCAATCCCCCCTGGGCCGGCTTCACCGGTGGCGTGGTGGCCACGCCAGGTGCCGAAGTGCCCGACCGAACGGGCTTCCACTCGGTGGTTCGATTCAGCGTTGGACCCTGCGCCGACGCGGTTGTGCCGATCGACAGCAAGCCCAGGGTGAGCAGAATGCTCGAAACGCGCAGAAGATGAGTCGTAAGCATCGTCGACTTCGGTCCAACGCAAGCCCCCCTGCGTTAGGCACCGTGGTGGTCAGGACCATTTATCGGCCACCCCTGGAGCCGCCTTGAGAGGTTTCTGCGGATTGTTCAGAAAATTCCGCTCGCGGCTGAGAATCTCGGCGGCCAGGCGGTCGGCCAATTCAAGAAAGTCGCTGCCAGAGCCGATTTCGACGGATTCGCACTCAGGCAAACTGCGGAACCACGTCGTCTGCTTCCGAGCGAAATTGTGGGTACGATGCTTGATTCGTTCGGCCAGATTCTCAGACGAATCCCCCTGAGAGAGGTGCTGCCAGATCTCCTGGTACCCCACCGCTTGTTGGGCCGTTCGTCCCAGTTCAACCCCCTGATCCATCAGCCTGGCGACTTCCTCCCTCCATCCGGCGGCTAGCATCTCGTCCACCCGCTGGTCGATGCGGCGGTAGAGATCCTCGCGGGGCCATTGCAACCAGAAGCCTCGGCCCATTTGGTGGGGAAGTGGGGATTCGAACTGCTGCTGCCACTGGCTGATCGGCGTCCCGGTGAGTTCAAAGAACTCCAACGCCCGAATCACCCGCCGCTGATCGTTGGGATGCAGTCGCCCGGCGGCCGCCGGATCGACCGCGGCCAGTTGCCGATGCAGGCTTCCCGGGGGTTGCTGGGTGGCCTCGGCTTCAAGCCGCCGGCGCAAATCCCAATCGGCCGGGGGGCCTTGAGCGACCCCGCGGAGCAATCCTTTGAGATAGAGGGGAGTCCCGCCCACAAACAGCACCCGGCGACCGCGGCTTTGGACCTCGTTGACCACCCGATGGGCGGCGGCCAAGTAGTCGGCCAGGCTGAACAGAGTGCCGGGCTCGACCAGATCGATCAAATGATGCGGCACCCGTCGGCGATCTTCGGGCGAGGGCTTGGCCGTGCCGATGTCCAGACCCCGATAAACGGCCATCGAGTCGAGCGAGAGAATCTCGGCCCCAATCCGGGTGGCCAGCTCCAGGGCCAAGCCGCTCTTGCCGCTGGCCGTGGGGCCGGTCAGATACCAACCGCCTGTCAGAGGCGGATAACTCTCGGTCATCAACTCGGATTCCCGTTCGCGGGCGGTGGTGATTTTGGCGGCTCGGTCGGCGGCATCAACCGCGCCCACCTCACTGAACAATTGTTTCACGTGAAACAATTCAACGTGCCTGAATAGAAGCGGGGCTTGCGTGCGAACAGCCCCGCTCCCTCCATGGAACGTGTCAGTGGTCGTCGACGATCTCGGTGTCGACGATCCCGCGAAAGGTGAACTCCCCGTCCAGGTAGTCAATCTGGATCAGCGTTCCCTCGGGGAACTCGGCTCCGAGCAGTCGCTCGGCCAGGGGATTTTCTAGCTTCTGTTGGATCACCCGACGCAGTGGCCTTGCCCCAAACAGGGGGTCAAAGCCGGCGTCGCCCAAGGCGGCCACCGCTTCGTCGCTGACTTCCAAACGCAGGCCCGCCGCCGCCAGTCGCTTGTGCAGGTGGGCAAGCTGCAAGCGGGCGATCTGGTGGATCTGCTCGACTTCCAAGGGATGGAAGATGATCGTCTCGTCGATGCGGTTGAGAAACTCGGGCAAGAAGAACTCGCGGAGCGCGGCCTGAACCTCGGCTTCCAGTTGTTCGGGGCTGGCCCCTCGTCGGGCAACTTCCTGAATCCGGGCGCTGCCGATGTTGCTGGTCATCACGACAATCGCGTTGGTGAAGTCGACCGTGTGCCCCAGATTGTCGGTCAAGCGGCCATCGTCGAGGACTTGCAACAGGATGTTGAACACATCGCGGTGGGCCTTCTCGACTTCGTCCAACAGAATCACCGCGTAGGGTCGCCGGCGGACGGCCTCGGTCAGCACGCCGCCCTCTTCGTAACCGACGTATCCCGGCGGAGCGCCGATCAAGCGGCTCACCGTGTGCTTCTCCATGAATTCGCTCATGTCGATGCGGACCATGGCCTGTTCGTCATCAAACATGACTTGGGCCAGGGCCTTGCACAGCTCGGTCTTGCCCACGCCGGTGGGACCGAGAAACAGAAACGAACCGATGGGCCGGTTCGGATCCTGCAAGCCCGAGCGGCTGCGACGCACGGCGTTGGACACCGCGGTGACGGCCTGGTGTTGCCCGACCACCCGCTGATGCAGGCGATCTTCCAACTTGAGCAGCTTTTCGCGTTCGGTCTCCATCATCCGCTGGACGGGAATGCCGGTCCAGGCGCTCACGACTTCGGCGATTTCTTCGCTGCCCACCTCGCGTCGCAACAGCCGCCGTTCGGTGGTGGGCCCTTCGCTCTGGCCGGCCTGTTCAAGCTGGGTGGCCAGTTGTTTGCGTTCCATGTCGAGTTCGTACAGCCGGCGGTAGTCGGCTTCGTCGGGCACATAGCCGGCCGATTGCTTTTGGTTGATCTCGGCGGCCAGTTGATTGAAGGCGTGTTCGGCGGCGTCCAGGTTTTGCCGCAACTGCCCCACATCGACGGCGCCGCGTTTTTCGGCCTCCCACTGCATCCGCAGGGCGTCCAGCTTCTCGCGGAGGTCGGCCTGTTCGCGTCGGATCTGTTCGAGCTGTTGCCGCGCGGTGTCTTCGGTCTCTTGTTCGAGCTGTCGCTGGGCCAATTCCAATTGCACCAGCCTGCGCTGAACCTGGTCGATCTCGGCCGGCACACTCTGTAGCTCCATGGCCAGGCGGCTGGCCGCCTCGTCGACCAAGTCGATGGCCTTGTCAGGCAAGAAGCGATCGCTGATGTAACGGTGCGACATCTGGGCGGCCGCCACCAAGGCCGAATCCTTGATCCGCACGCCCCGATGATGGGCCTCGTAACGCCCCTTCAACCCACGAAGAATCGAGATCGTATCGTCGACGGTCGGCTCGTTGACATACACAGGCTGGAACCGCCGCTCCAGGGCTGGATCCTTCTCAATATGCTTGCGGTACTCGTCCAGCGTGGTCGCGCCCACGCAACGCAGCTCGCCGCGGGCCAGGGCCGGCTTCAGCAGATTGCCAGCGTCCATCGAGCCTTCGGCCTTGCCGGCACCCACGACGGTGTGCAACTCGTCAATAAACAAAATCACCTGGCCGGCGGCGTCGGTCACCTCGCGGAGCACCGCCTTGAGCCGCTCTTCAAACTCGCCACGGAACTTGGTGCCTGCGACCAACGCGCCCATGTCCAGGGCAACCACCGAACGGTTCTTCAGCGACTCGGGCACGTCGCCCTGGTTGATCCGCAAGGCCAGTCCTTCGGCGATGGCGGTCTTGCCCACGCCCGGCGGACCAATCAGCACGGGGTTGTTCTTGGTGCGGCGCGACAGCACCTGAATCACCCGGCGAATCTCTTCGTCGCGGCCGATCACCGGATCGAGCTTGCCCTCGCGGGCCTTCTCGACCAGATCGATGCCATAGCGGGCCAGGGCCTGGTACTTGTCTTCGGGGTTTTCGTCTTGCACGCGACTCGAGCCTCGTACGGTTTTCAATGCCTCCATCAACTCGTTCTCGCCCACGGCATTCATCTTCAGCAGCCGCTGGGCCTGGGTCTCGGTGATCGCCAGGGCCAGCAGCAAATGCTCGGTCGAGATGTATTCGTCCTGAAAGCGATCGGCCTGCTGCTGCGACGCCTCCAAAACCTTCCGCAAATCCCGACTCACCTGGGGCTCGCTGCCCCCCGAGACTTGCGGGCGATGCTTGAGTTCGCCCTCGACCACCTTCCGCAGTTGGTCGAACGGCGCGCCGATCTGCTCGAAGATCGGCCGAACGATCCCATCTTGCTCGGCCAGCAAGCCGGCCAGCAAGTGGATGGGCTCC
>JBJHDE010000218.1:5669-8387 GCA_050486385.1 Planctomycetales bacterium
GGCTCCAGTTCGGGATGGCCACTCTGGGCGGCCAGGTCGTGAGCCCGCTGGACCGCTTCGCGGGCCTTGATCGTCAGCTTGTCGAATCGAAACGCCATCGTGGTTGAGTACCTCCTTGAGTCTGCGTCCCATCGGCCCGAGGGGCGGATTCCGCTGGTTTCGATTGTCGGGAATCGGGCGATTCCCGGGGTCGTATCGTTGCAATCGCTACAACCGGATCGTCGTCGGCCCGCGCAACCGGCACAAGCGATACTTCACCTCCTGGGGCGAAGATTTCGCATGAAGCCGCACCGATCGGTCGGCCGATACCAGCTACCAGTCAGAAGCTGTATCAATCCGGAGCCAGTCTCCATGACCGGTCCCGCGCGGTGCCCCAGAGCCCGCCGGGGCCGGTTTTTTCTTTGCCGATACCGATTCTAGCGCGGTTCCAACAACTCGGCCAAGTGCCGACCCGCCGCAGGCGGAATTCGCTGGAATGCCTGCTCGTACCGGGCGTCGTCGTAGGCCCGCTCGGCCCGACGCAACACAATGGCCAGCCAATCGGGTTGGCGGGGGTCAAGCTGCTTGTGAGGCCAATCCACAGTGGGGGCCAGGTACGGCAGCAGAAAGTCGGTCGCCGCCCGCAACCGCGGGGCCTCGGGCGTCACCCGCCACAGGTCCAGCTCGACGTGCCGTCCTAGCTCCGCCAATTGGGTGAGTCCGTCGAGATTCATCGCCGAATAAAGGAAGCTCCGCGTGCGAGCCAATTCGTGGGGCTGCCGCCCATCGGGCTGAATCTGCGGAACGATCCGCCGCTGGCCCGCGGCAGCCAGGACCTTCTTGGCCAATTCTGGCTGATCGACGAACAGGGCGAAGGCGGCCACCTGGGCGTCGTACCAGGTGCCGTGATTGTTGCGGGTGCGGTCTTCATCGCGTCCCAGCTTGCTGGTCGTCAGCCAGGTCAGATACTCGGCAAACCAGGTGCGCAAGCCCTGGTGGTCGGCCGCGGTCCAATGTTCGGAGTCCCGCAACAGGATGGCCGCGTCGAGGCACTCGTAAAAGCCGCGGGTCTCGATAATGCCAATCCCGCGACCTTGGGTGATGCCGGGGATGGCCTGCCCGTGGTTGAGATGCGGGTTCATCCGCGTGGCCTCATCCAGAAACCAGGCCCGCAGCAGCCGCGCGGCGTGTTGGCTGTAGCGGGGATTGTCGCTCAACCAGCCCGCCAGCGCCAGGGTCGAGACAGCCCGCCGCATCCGCGAATTGGCCACCGTGTCGAAGTCGTCGCCGCGGGACTCGGGATTGACCTGGCCATCGCGACGAACGTAGGGCAGCCCGTCTTCGGTGTTGGGATTGGGCCACCAATACGGCCCAAAGCTGTAGTAGTCGTGCTTGTCGCCACTCGGCGGAAGCCGCTGTTTATCCACCACCGAGAATGGCCCGGCCTCCAGGGCCTGATCGGCTTGCTCCAGCAGCCACGTGCGGGCGGCGGCCAGCGAATCGTCGTTGTCGGCCCACCGCGCTTTGGTCAGCGCGAGCAAATCGCCCCGCCACACGATTGTGGGCGGATCGGCCGCCAACGGCGGCGCGCCGACCAGCAGCGCAATCCCCAGCAGGACGACCAACAACCAGCGGTGGACTCTCAACATGGGAGCCTCCTGCGAATAGGGTCAGCCAGCCGGCGCGAGTCAGGACGACGCCGCATCGATCCACACCGGATCGGGCTCCAGGCCGTCGGTGGGCCGGTTACCGGCATTCGCCCGGCCGCTGCCGTCCAGCCGGCTGATGCACCGCACCGTCAGGTCGCCTTCGCAGAGCATCTGGCAACTCAGCCGCACCCCGCTTGCGCCCTTGGCCTGCAAGACATCGCGTTCGGCCTGGGTCATTTTCACGGGTTCGCCAGCCACGACTTCCACGCGGCAGGTCGTGCAACGGGCCTTGCCTCCGCAGGCGTGCAGTTGATCGACACCGGCCTCGTCGGTCAGGGCCAGAACCAGACGCTTGCCCGCGGGAATTTCGAAGGAACCGACATCTTCGACGGTGAGTTTCGGCACGGAGACCATTCCTTGCAGCAAAGGGGACGAATTCGCCCGCTGGCCGCGCTGGGTGGATCGCGGCGGTCGGCGGGCGACTGAATGCTGCCAGGATAGCGAGTCGCGGGCCCTGGATGAAAGGTGCCCGAATGGTTGTCCGGTCGGCTGGCCCAGGCGAGCGTCATCGACGCTGCAAAGACAGGACGTGGCGGTACAGGCCTTGCTCGATGGCGTCCAGGTCGTCGCCAAAGATCCGCTTGAAGCGGGCGAGTTCCTCGTTGGGGTCACTGCGTTCCAGGGGACCCATCTCGGAGACCTCGCGGAGGTACTCCTGAAACTGCCGGCTCCGCTTCTGAGCCAGAAAGTGCGTCAGCGCCCAACTCGTGGCGTATCCGGCCGAGGTGAGCTGCGGGGCCAGCACTGACTGTTCGGTCAAGGTCCGACGACCAGGCCGGGGGGCGGGAAACTGCATCAGCTCCAGCATCCGCAAGTCGTTTCGCTGCCCCACGCCCTTCCAAGTGCCCCGGGCGTTGAGTTCGCAGGGGGCGAAGTACTCGGCCAGGCCCTCGCTCAGCCAGGCCGGCCATCGCGACAGCCGGTCTTGAACGCCGACGTTGTGCAGAATCTGGTGGACACCCTCGTGGGCAATCGTCGAGAACGCCTGCGGAATGCCGATTTCGGGAGCCTGCTCGACAAGCTGGCTGTG
>JBJHDE010000219.1:0-4360 GCA_050486385.1 Planctomycetales bacterium
CCAGCGATCCGTTCGCTCAGGGCGGCGACGCCACGGTCCACATCATCTGCCGTCACTGCCGCAAGGTCATGCCCACCCCAACCAGCATGTTGGGGCAAGACGCGATGTGCCCGTTCTGCGACGAGGTGATCACCCTCCACAAGGAAGACACCGTCGAGTACCGCCGGCAAAAGGAGGAATACCTCCGCATGAAAACCGAACGCATGGGTCGCAAGGCCATGAACATCGCGATCGGGGCCGTTATCGTGGTGGGCATCCTGTTTCTGGTGATGATCGTGCTCTACTTTGCCAATCGCTGACCGCACCCCAGGCTCACCCAGCTTTCTTCGGCGTGCGGTCTCCCGTCCCCAACGCCCGAGGCCCGCATGAGTCTAAGTCGACGTGGTTTCCTGGTCAGCGGGGGCATGGCCGCCGGCGCGGCCGCCGCATCCGCGACCACGGCCGCGGCGGAGCCCTCCGCCGACATGCGGCTCACCATGAAAGAACTTGACGCCATCGCCAGCCAACCGGTGCTGGAGGTCGGCGATCTGCGGGCGGCGGTGGTCCTGGAGTCGATTGAGCTGTTTCGCAATGGCCGCGAGCACTTTGTTCGCGTGCGATCCAAGGACGGGGCCGAGGGCCTGTCGTTTGCCAATGCCGAGAAGATGGGCTGGGCCTACCCGGTGTTTCTCGAGTGCGTGGCCCCATTCCTGATTGGCAAAGACCTCCGACGCTGGGAAGAGTTGCTGTGGGAACTCTACCGGCACCGCAGCAACTACAAGCTGCAAGGCCTGCTGTTCTGGACCGCGCAGACCGCCGCCGAGATTGCCGTGCTCGATCTGCTGGGCAAGCAAGCGGGCCGATCGATTGGCGAACTGCTGGGCGGCGTCCAACGTCGCGAGGTGATGGTCTATCGCGCCAGCAGCCACCGCGGCAATCCGCCCGAGGACGAGGTCCGCTACTTGCAGCGGATTGTCAACGAGGTGGGGGCCAAGGCGGTCAAGTTCCGGCTGGGCGGCCGCATGAGTAAGAATGCCGACTCCCGCCCCGGTCGTAGCGAAGCTCTGATCCCGCTGGTCCGCGAGGCGTTTGGCGACGACATGACCCTGTACGCCGACGCCAACAGCTCCTACGACGCGGCCGAGGGCATCCGCATCGGCCGGCTCATGGAGCAGTACAACTACGGCTTTTTTGAAGAACCCTGCCGCTTCGATCACCTGGAAGAAACCAAGCAGGTGGCCGATGCCCTGGATATTCCCATAGCCGGCGGCGAGCAGGAATTCAGTGAGTGGCGGTTCAAGCGGATGATTCAGGATCGCATGGTCGATATCGTCCAGCCCGACCTGCACTACTATGGCGGCATGGTCCGGGCCATGCGTGTGGCCCGCATGGCCGAAGCGGCCGGCATGCTGTGCGTGCCACACATGTCGGGTTCGGGACTGGGCTACCTGGACGCCGTCCACTTTGTCTCGGCCAGTCCCAACCCAGGCCCCTACCACGAGTTCAAAGGCAACATCACCCTGCCAATCACCAGCGAGACGTCGTCGCTCAAGGCCGAAGGCGGTGTGGTCACCGTGCCCAGTGGGCCCGGCTACGATATCACCCTGGACCCCGACTACATCAACAAGTCTCGCAAGCTGGGCGAAGTCCGCTGAGGCCCGCCCAGGCCCCGCCCCCCACAAACTGATCTTGGCCTCCCAGGGGGTTTTGCATTAAATTCAAGTTTGGGGACCGCTGCGCGCCGTGTTACGCGTCGTCGCCGGACCCTCGGTTCACCATTGCCGGTTGAAGTGTCCCAGGGAGGGGCGTCATGGATCGACCTCGGGTGTGCATCATTGGGGCGGGAACCTCGGGCATTGTCGCCGCCAAGACGCTGTACGAGCGGGGCATCGCCTACGATTGGTTCGAGAAAGGCTCCACGACCGGCGGCCTGTGGCGCTACAACAACGATAGCGGCCAGTCGGCGGCCTACCGCTCGCTGCATATCAACACCTCGCGGGACAAGATGGCGTTCTCGGACTTTCCGATGCCACGCTCGTTCCCCGATTATCCGCACCACACGCAGGTCGCCGAGTACTTCGATCGCTACATCCAACACTTTGGCTTCGGCCACACCGTGACGTTCCGCACCACGGTCCTGCGGGTCGAGCCGCTGGCCGATGGCAGTTTCGATGTGACCACCGAAAGCTACGACGGCGCCCGCACGACCCGCAACTACGCGGCGGTGCTGGTGGCCAACGGCCACCACTGGAAACCCCGTCAGCCCGAGTTTCCCGGCAGCTTTGACGGTCGGATTCTGCACTCCCATGCCTACCGCTCGCCAGAAGAATTCGCCGGCCAGCGGGTGTTGGTCGTGGGTCTGGGCAACTCGGCCTGCGACATTGCCTGCGAGGTCTCGCGGATCGCCGCCACCACGCTGATCTCCGCCCGGCGGGGCGTCCACGTGATTCCGAAATACATTCTGGGTAAGCCGGTCGATCGCCTGGCCCCAGCCTGGATGTGGCGGTATCTGCCGTTTCGGGTGTTTCAACTGCTGTTTGAATTGATGCTCCGCCTGGCGCGGGGCAGCGGTCGGCGATTCCGTCTGCCGCGGCCGGAACACCGGATTCTGGAAGAACACCCCACGATCTCGAACGATTTATTGAGCCTCATCGGTCACGGCCGCATCGAAATCCGGCCCGGCATTGCCCACCTGGCCGGCGAGCGGGTACGGTTTGTCGATGGCCGCGAGGACACCATCGATACGATTATCTGCGCTACGGGCTACCAGATTGCGACCCCGTTTCTGGATGAAGCCGTGTTCAGCGCTCCCAACAACGAAGTGCGGTTGTTTGAGTACGTGATTCACCCCGAGTATCCCCGCCTGTTCTTCCTGGGACTTGTGCAACCTTGGGGCGCGGTGGCCCCCTTGGCCGAAGAGCAGGCCCGCTGGATCGCCAAGCTGTTGGACGGCGAGTGCAAATTGCCCAGCCGCCAGGCAATGACATGGGCCATGGATCGCGCCCGCCACGCCATGCGGCGGCGCTATGTGAGTTCGCCTCGGCACACGATTCAGGTCGACTTCTTTGCGTATCAATCCTCGCTTCGCCGCTTGCAGCGACGCACCCGGGGGACCTCGATTGCGCTGGACGCCGGCCCGATTGTCAGCACCACGCCAGCGCCCATCCCCTCGCCCCATCACACCCGCTCGGCCACACGCTCCCCCAGTGAATCGGCCACCCGCGGCGAGACGTGAACCGTTTGGAATACCGGTTCTCTGGGTTTCCGCATCAATCCCTGGTGGCCGCTCGTCTGGCAAACTGCGTCGACTGTACCGGATAATCGATTCGGCCGAGTACTTATTTCCGATTCCGCCGGTGCTTGCGCTTGACCGATTCGCCTGGGCGATCCCATGATCGACCCATCCAATTGACAGGTCGCCCCCACATTCCGTGCGGACCATTAGTGTCCCCATGACGGCGCGACTTCGATAAGCGACGCCTTGTGTCCCCGAATCCGCGAACCGTGGGATTCTTCAATCGACCCATCCGCGCCTGTGGGTGGTGAGAGGGCGCTTGGTGCGTGGTAACGTGTTTCGATTTCTGGAACCTGCCGCTTGAGGCTCAGTCATGAATTGGTATCTCGAAGTTCTTCAGAAGTACGCCGTATTCACGGGTCGAGCACGCCGGACCGAGTACTGGATGTTTACCCTGATCAATTTTATCATCTCGGTGGTTCTGAGCGTCGTGGACACGGCGGCTGGCATGCCAGGTGTCCTGAGTGGTCTCTATGCTCTGGCGGTGCTCATTCCTTCGCTGGCGGTGTTTGTGCGCCGCTTGCATGACACCGGCCGCAGTGGCTTCTGGTTCTTTATCATCTTGATCCCGCTGATTGGGGCGATCGTGCTGTTGGTGTTCCTGGTGCAAGACAGCACGCCCGGGCCCAACCAACACGGGCCCAATCCCAAGGGCGAGTGACGCTCACGCTGGGTTGGCATTCGGTATTTCGCGTGATGGCCCTTCGCAGCGGGGAGTCTTGCTCCCGGCGGCGAAGGGCTTTTTCATCCGACTTGATCGCACTCGCCTGGGCCAGCAAGCGTCTCGGGTGCGGTGCCGCGGGTCAGCCAGCAACCCCGCGGGCGATGAGCCTCCCTCGGCTTTTCGTGGCAGCCGCACTTCCGCATCGGTGAGCGCCGGGGTTATC
The DNA here is from genome assembly GCA_050486385.1 of Planctomycetales bacterium. GTDB lineage: Bacteria > Planctomycetota > Planctomycetia > Pirellulales > Pb10988 > JBJHDE01. The sequence goes on from JBJHDE010000219.1 coordinate 4,162, forward strand.
CTGAAGCGTGGGAGCGTTGGGCCCCGTGTCGCCCACCGCCCACAACAGGCCCTGACCTGGCCCGGAGACGACCCGATGCCCACGCCGTTCCCCGCTCGTACCGCTTCGCCCGCCCTAGCCACTGGCCCGGCGAACTCCGCCGGCTCGCCCACCTGGCACCTTGGGCGCTTGGGATTGCCGGGATGGTTGGTCCTGCTGA
>JBJHDE010000219.1:4370-8377 GCA_050486385.1 Planctomycetales bacterium
GTTTTCGGCGGGCCTGTTTCCGGCGGGTTCGGCGTGGGGACAGCCAGCCGATGTGGTGCTCATCCGTGGCAAGGTGGTCACCGTCGACGAGGATTTCTCGATCCACGAGGCCATCGCGCTGGCTGGCGAACGCATCCTGCGTGTGGGAACCACCGCCGAGGTGTTGGCCACCCGAGGCCCCGAGACCGAGGTCGTGGACCTGGCCGGGCGCATGGTCTTGCCGGGCCTGCTGGACTCGCACACGCATCCCACCGGGGCGGCGATGCACGAGTTCGATCACCCGATTCCCGAGATGAACTCCATCGCCGATGTGCTGGCTTACATTCGCCAACGGGCCCAGCAGCTCGACGAAGGCGAATGGATCATGCTCAGCCAGGTGTTCATCACTCGCCTGGAAGAACGGCGTTATCCCACCCGGGCCGAACTGGACGCAGCCGCCCCCAAACACCCGGTGGTCTTTCGTACGGGCCCCGATGCAGCGCTCAACTCACTGGCGCTGGAACTCAGCGGCATCGATCGCGATTTCAAGGTGGATGACGGCGGGTCGGGCTATATCGAGCGCGATGCCGCAACCGGCGAACCGACGGGCATTCTTCGCAATTGCTCGCGGTTTGTGAAATCGCGTCCGCCCAAATCCCGCCGCTCGGCCAGCGAGGACGATCGCCGCGAACAGTTGAAGAAACTGTTTCGCGATTACAACGCCGTGGGACTCACCGCGATTGCCGATCGCAACGCCAGCAGCGGTGCCCTGAACCAGTATCAACGGCTGCATCAAGACGGCGAGCTGACCGTCCGCATTGCCGCCTCGCACGGACTTAGCCCCTCGGGCGATTTGGAAACGGTTCGCAAGCGAATTCAAGAGATTGCCGATCACCCCTTGCGCGCCGGCGGGCCGATGCTGCGCGTGGTGGGCGTCAAGACCTTTCTGGATGGCGGCATGCTCACCGGCAGCGCCTACATGCGGCAACCCTGGGGCGTGAGCGAGATTTACTCCATCGACGATCCCGACTACCGCGGCCTGCTGTTCATTCCGCCCGAGCGGTTGATCCCGATTGTCGAGGCCGTGACCGAAAAGGGCTTGCAGTTCACGGCCCATTCCGTGGGCGACGCCGCCGTTCACACCCTGCTGGAAGCCTACGAGGAAGTCGCGCGGACCCAGCCCATCCGCGACACCCGACCCTGCGTGACGCATTGCAATTTCATGAGCCCCGAGGCCATTCAAATCATGGCCCGGCTGGGTGCCGTGGCCGACATTCAACCCGCGTGGTTGTGGCTCGACACCCGCACCCTGCATGAGCAGTTCGGCCGCGAGCGACTGCGTTACTTCCAACCGTTGAAAAGCGTGTTCGAAGCCGGGGTGATCGCCGGTGGGGGTTCCGATCACATGCAGAAGATCGGTTCGCTGCGGTCGGTGAATCCGTACAATCCCTGGCTGGGCCTGTGGGTCACCATGACCCGCAAGGCCCGCGGCTTCGACGGGGCACTGCATCCCCAGGAGGCCCTGACCCGCGAGCAGGCCATTCGCTTTTATACCAGCAACAACGCCTGGATCATGTTCCTGGAAGACGACGTCGGCACCCTGGAGACCGGCAAGCGGGCGGACCTGATTGTGATCGATCGCGACATCCTGACCTGCGAGGTCGACGAAATCCGCGACACCCAGGTGCTGCGAACCTACCTCGATGGCCAATTGGTCCACCACACCGACGCCGACGAGTGAACGCCGTGGCCCAGCCCGGGCCCAGCCATTCGCCTGGTTGGCGGCTGTATGTGATTCGTTTCACAGATCGAGCCGCTTGCGCCTGTGTAGGATGGAGCAACGCAGGTGTCGCCCGCTGTGGCGCCGACCCTGGTTCGGCCCCTGGCACCGGGCGGTGGCCGTCCTGTTTCCCACGTGCGGACCTTTATGCCTTCTCGTCGACCAACTGTCCTGGCAGCCATTCGCCTGACGTCGGTGATCGCGATTGTGCTGGCGGTTGGCCTGGCGGCCTTCACCTTGCCGATCACGCGGTTGGCCACGGCGGTGACCGACGCCATTGCCGAGCTGGGCCCTTGGGGGCCGCTGGCCCTGGGCGGCGTGTACGTGCTGGCGACCGTGTTGATGCTTCCCGGTTCCATCCTCACGCTGGCGGCCGGGGCGATGTTCGGCCTGGTCGTGGGACTGATCACCGCCTCGCTTGCCTCGGTCTCCGGCGCGGCCCTGGCCTTCCTGATCGCCCGCTACTTCGCGCGACCCCAGGTGGCCCGCTTTGCGCAACGCAACCGGCGGTTTCGGGCGATTGACGCGGCCATCGGCGCGGGAGGCTGGAAGATCGTGGCCTTGCTGCGGTTGTCGCCGGCGATTCCCTTCAACGTGCAGAATTATCTGTACGGCTTGACGCCCATTCGCTTTGTGCCCTATGTGTTCACAAGCTGGTGGGCGATGCTGCCGGGCACCTTGATGTACGTCTACCTGGGCCACATCACCGGTGCCGCCGTGCGGGCGGGCGAAGGCCGCACCGCGATGGAATGGGCCTTGCTGGCCGTAGGGCTGGTGGCCACCATCGTGGTCACCGTGTATATCACTCGGCTGGCCCGCGCGAAACTCGATGAGCAAATGCAGCAGGCCGGCCAAGACGCTGAGCTGGACGATGCCCCCGTCGACCCGACCCCACCGGTCCTCGGCACGCTGGAATGGGTGAAAGCTGGCCTGTTGGCCTTGTTCGCCGCCGGCCTGCTGACGGGATCCATCGTGTTAGCGCAATCGCCCGACTGGCTCGAAGACTGGTTGCCTGAGGATACGGAAGCCCACGCCGCTATGACCGACGACTCGAACTGATCTCTGAGCAATATTGCAAACAAAATTCGTGGCACTGGTGGCTTGTCCACCAGTGTGTGGCTCAGTCGGACAGTCCCGCCTTCGGCCTGCTGCGAAAGCCCTCGAACAGCGCCGAAATCACACGGCACGGCTGGCGATATCAAACACTGGTGGACAAGCCACCAGTGCCACGCGATTCTTGACCAAGTGTTGTGTAGTAAACAGAAACGTTTCAATGCCCCCAATGAGAGACACGGTTTGAATCAGCCACCGCGATTGCCATTCGTCGTGTCGCCCGTGATCGAGCGGCTGCCACAGACTCATCCCGATGACGAGTTCAATCGGGCGTTGGTCGGCCATGTTCATCCGTCGGACTGGGTCAATCCCCAACCGCGCGGGCGCTACAACCTGGTGGTGATTGGCGGAGGCACCGCGGGTCTGGTGGCCGCGGCTGGGGCGGCCGGCTTGGGGGCCCAAGTGGCCCTGATCGAGCGCGACCTGATGGGCGGCGATTGCCTGAACGTCGGCTGCGTGCCCTCCAAGGCCATCATCGCCGCCGCCCGGGCGATGCACGATGTTCACAAACCGGCGCGGTGGGGCATCGCCAACGATCCGACCTGCGAGGTCGATTTCCCCGCGGTGATGCAACGCATGCGGCGGCTGCGCGCCAGCATCAGCCCGCACGATTCGGCCGCGCGATTTCAAAAGTTGGGCGTTGACGTGTTTCTGGGCGATGGCCGATTCGTGGATGGCTCGACCGTGGAGGTCGCGGGCGCGAAGCTGAAATTTCAATCCGCCGTGATCGCCACCGGTGGCCGCGCCGCGGCACCGCCCATTCCCGGTCTTGAAACGGTGGCCTACTTCACGAATGAAACGATCTTCTCGCTGACCGAGCTTCCCCGCCGCCTGGGCATTGTGGGGGCGGGGCCGATTGGTTGTGAACTCGCCCAGGCATTCGCGCGGCTGGGCAGCCAGGTCGTGCTGGTCGAGAGCCAACGGGGTCTCCTGCCCCGCGAGGATCGCACGGCCGCCGAGATCCTCGGCCGGGCGCTCGAAAGCGACGGGGTGCGGATCGTGGGCGACGGCCGCTCGTTGCGGGTCCACAAGGACGCGGCCATTCACTTGACGCTGGAATCCCAAGGCCAGCGGCACCAGGCCGAAGTCGATGCCTTGCTGATCGCCACGGGTCGCAAGCCCAACCTCGAAGGCC
>JBJHDE010000220.1:0-2608 GCA_050486385.1 Planctomycetales bacterium
GGGCTCACGCGCGGTGGTTGGGTCGTGGGGAAAATTTTGCCCGAGGGCGGTTGCCCAGACTCAACGGACGGCCAACACCGCGCGGCGGGCGTCCAGAATCGTGCGGCGGAAGCCATCCGGACGGTGCAGCCCGGGTAACCGCAGGACCTCGCGGCCGGCGTTCCGCAAGACCAGATCACCCGAGCACGACCACGCCTGGCCAGCGGCCACTTCGATGACCACGTCGTCAAACTCGGCAAAATCCACGCGTGCGGCCTCGCGCCGCAACAGGCCCCGCTCGATCAACACGCCTTGGTCGGTCAGCCGGTACCGCCGCAGATAGCCGGGCCAGTACAAGGCCAGATACAGCACCGCCGCGATAGGGGCCACGGCCAGCAGCACCAGGTTCCGCAGGGTCAGGACCGTTCCCAAACCGATCCGCGGTGTGGACTCGATGACGCGACCCAACAGCCGGCCGGTGGCCCATAGGGTGATGTTGGGTTCGGCCCGGGCGATGGTGCGTTCGGCGGTCGGGCGGGTCATCGGCTGGGCAGGCATCGTGGAGCCAGGAGAAAAGGGGTGCGATTCAGCCACCGGCTGGGCATAATGGTAGCAGACTTTCCGTTTCTGGAAGACCGGTCGAAACCATCGCACCCTTTGGGGAGGATCGCACGATGCCCCTGGCCGTCGATCGCCTGCTCCGCCCAGCCTTGCTTGTGGTCGCCCTGGCCGCCTACCTGGCGCTGGTCGCCTGGTTGTGCCTGAAGTCCGCCCTGATGCTGGCCCGCGACCGCAGCGGGGGGAGCCTCCGCGCGGCGAGCTTGTCGATGGTGGTCCACATGCTGCTGCTGAGCCTGCTGGGCCTGTGGAGCTGGAACGTGGGCCTGTTGGGCTCGCCGACTGGCACGACTCTGCTGGCCATCGAGCATCCGGACGAATGGCCCGATCCCGAGGTCACGCCCCAGGTCGAGGTCGTCAACGAACTGACCGATGTGCCCGACGAAGCCCCACTCCCCGGCGGCGGCGATGACTCGGCGCCCGAAGTCCAGACGTTTGCCCAGGCCGAGTTGACCGTCACCAGTGGCCAAGGCATCGGACGGGGCGACCTGGAGCCCAACGGCCTGGCGACCTTTATGGCTCGCGAACGGCAGGATGGCAGCGAGAACTTGGACGCCGAGGAGGCCGCCAAGTCGCCCTCGAAGGCCAGCTTCTTTGGCATCGCGGTGCCCGGCCAGAGCTTCGTGTTCGTGGTCGACATCTCGGGCAGCATGCAGGGCGTGCGGTGGCAACGGGCCAAGCACGAACTGACCCAAACGCTGGGCAGCCTGCATTACGAGCAAGAGTTCTCGCTGATCTTCTTCAACCACCTGGCTCACCCGATGACGCCCGGCATCATGGTTCCGGCCACCAGCGACAACTTCGTGCGGACCAGTCATTTTGTCGAGAACACCGCACCGCATGGGGGCACCATGCCGCTGGAGGCCATGCGGATGGCCTTCGAGCTGGCGCCGGACGCCATCTTCTTTCTGACCGATGGCGAGTTCGCCGGGGCCGACAAGATTGTGCTCATGCACCGCAACCACCAGAAGACCATCCCCGTCCACACCATCTGCCTGGCGAGTCCGGGCGCGGCGCGGGCCATGGCGGCGGTGGCCTTTCACACCGGTGGTCAGTACCGCTTCGTGCAGTGAGTCGCTCGGACTCAGGGCTTCACGAATCCAACGCTTGGGGGATCACCCGCCACAACCGCCGTGTGTTCACGGTCGGTCATTCGTGATGGAGCGCCGTGCGTGCTTCCATTCTGGGGGTACCGATCGGCGGAGTGTTCACAGCCCGAACCCCTTCACGCTTGAACCACCCGCGTTGTGCGTGGACCCAGCCGTTTTTGAAGTGACCGGTTTCTGAAGTGGCATTCCGGGAGGTCCGCCCAATCTGATGGGACGGGTTGCGCGCGTGAACACACTGCTCGTGTGAGCGCGGCACCTGTGAACGCGCCCCACGATTGGTGGGTGTGTGAACGGTCACGCCGCGGGTGACCGCGTGTGAACGGGTCGCGCGGGGGTTCACGGCATGCCGAGCGCGTCCCCTTGGGAAGAAGTGAGAGTCACACTCCCAAGGGGACGCACTCGACACCTGCGACCGACACCGGCCGTCCCACCGCGTGTAGGAAAACTGAACTGCTGGATTGAGCGCCCGACGCACTGGCCCCATGGACCCTTCCCCCAGGATCCAAACCCAGGGTGCCGAGTCCTTGCGCATGCGGGCCGTTGCCCCATGCACTGTGGGTGATGCGACCCGTGCGCCGCGGGCATGTGACCCGTGCGCCGCGGGCATGTGACCCGTGCGCAGAAACGTGCGCCGAACCGACCAGCGCGGGCATTGAGCCGTGCGCCGACGAGTGCGCTGGCGATCCCCACCAGGGTGCGGATCGCGAGCCGAGCCCAAGGGTCGGCGGACCATCGACGGCTTGGGACGCAAGCCCCCAGGCCGCGTGAATCGATCCGACCGCTCCGCCAGGAGTTGGGGGTGAGACGATCCTTGAGGAGTCGCGGGTCGACTGGCGACACGCGACTCCGGCTGGGGATCGTCCCGCCCTCAGACCGGGCGAAAACCGCCTGAAATCAGGTCG
>JBJHDE010000220.1:2618-8321 GCA_050486385.1 Planctomycetales bacterium
TCAGGTCGCCGAAGTGTCGGCCGCCGGCGAAGTCGCCGGAGCAGCGGCCGCGGCCTTCTTGCGGCTGGTCCGCTTGGGAGCAGCCTTCTTCGGCGAAGCTTTCTTCCGGGTGGCCTTCTTGGAGGCAGCCTTCTTCTTGGCAGCCTTCTTAGGAGCGGCCTTCTTCGGCGAAGCCTTCTTGCGGGTGGCCTTCTTGGCGACCTTCTTCTTGGCTGCCTTCTTCTTGGTGGCCTTCTTGGGAGCGGCCTTCTTCGGCGAAGCCTTCTTCTTAGTGGCCTTCTTCTTGGCGGTCTTCTTAGCCGCCTTCACTCCCGGAGCGGCTTTCTTGCGAGCCACCTTGGTCGACTTCTTCGTGCCCTTCTTCATCGAGCGAGTCCTTCTGAGGTGAGTCGGGCTGGGTTTTTTTGGCGCCCTGACCAAAGATGCGGTCCCAGCCGTCACTGAACTCCGGATTCGCGCCACTACGGACGATTGGTCCTGGCATGGCCCTTAACCTCCGACTTCATAACTGGGAAGCAACACCAGTCGACGGTACCACGATCACAGCCACCGCAGCGAACAGCCCACAACGACCTCGAACACTCGGGCGACGAGTTGGCGTCGTATCACGACACGGCCCTCGACGGTTGGAGTCGGCTCGTGACTCGTTGGGGTCAACCTCTTCGGTAAGCGTGTGACGTTGAACCATTGACTTGCGTCGAGATTGTAGAATCACTGCGCGCACTTGCAAGTCAATTTCTGTCAATACAAGCAAACATTTCGGAACATTTTTTACGAAGCCGCATCATGCGGACGCCTCGAAGCAACTTGGACCCTGCCTTACGCCCCATCCAACAACACCTCAAGGTGCCGTTGGACGCTGGCCGCCAAGGCGTCGACGTTGTAGCCACCTTCCAGCACGCTCACCAGTCGGCCTTGGCAGCAATCAGCCGCGATCGCCGCGACACGACGGGTCAACTCGGCGAAGTCCTCGGTCTCCAAGTCCAACGATCCGATCGGGTCATGCACGTGGGCATCAAAGCCCGCGCTGAGCAGCACCAACTCGGGACGCAGGCGCCCGGCCAGGTCTTCGAGCCCCGCGGAAAACTGCTCAAGGTACGCGCTGCGCGGCGTACCATAGGTCACCGGACAGTTTCGCGTTGTGCCAAGCCCCGCCCCCGTGCCCGTCTCGCTGGCGTCGCCTGTGCCGGGATAGAAGGGCCAACGATGGATCGAGAAGAAGCCGACCTGCTCATCGGCGTAGAAGATGTCCTGGGTGCCGTTGCCGTGGTGGACGTCCCAATCCACCACGAGCACGCGATTCACCCGGTGCTGGCTCAAGGCCCACCGCGCGGCGACCGCCACGTTGTTGACCAGGCAAAAGCCCATGGCCGCCGCCGGCAAGGCATGGTGACCCGGCGGCCGAATCGCACAGAACGCCGTGCGATCCTGGCCCTGCAAGACACGATCCACCGCGTCACACACCGCCCCAGCCGCCAACTGCGCCACGTCCCACGAGGCCCCACCCAGCACGGTATCGGCCTCAAGCCGGCCGCCTCCTTGCATGGCAAAGGCCTCGACGGTCGCCAGGTACGTGGGCTCGTGGACGGCCTCCAACGCCGCCAAGCCGGCGGGCTGCCAGTCGGGTCGCGTACACCGCGCCGCCAGGCCCGAGGCATCCAGCATCCGCTGAATGCTGGCGATCCGCTCGGGTCGTTCGGGATGCGGACCCGTCAAGTGATCGAGAAACGTCTCGCTGGCGTACAACAGGGTCATGCATCCACCTCGCGGTCACCGCGTCATGCAACCTCTTGGCCACAAGACTGGCCCCGAGGCGTGTGCAAGGTGTATCCCACGCGATGCGGTTGGTCGAGGGGGACCGCGCGACCCCGAACCAAGTCGCGAGCCATGCAAGACACTTGCGCGCTCAAGACACGTGCGCGCTCAAGACCCTGGCCCACTCACGACCACATCGCGACTCACCCGCGGTGGGTCCGCTCATCGCCGCGGCGATGGTCGCCAGGCCGAGTCGTCGTCGTCCAAGTCCGACTCGCTGGCGCGATGCACCGCGCGCGGCGTGGAAGAGGGGGCCGCGGGGAAGTCGGTCAACTGCCGTCCGTCCTGCATCCCACGTTCGGAGACCAACATCTCCAGGAACTCGGGCGTCGCGCGGTCCAGCACGATGATCTCGCTCTGGCTCCGCGGATCGTCCAGGCTGCGGACAATGCAGATCACCTCGGCATGCTCACCCCGTCGGGCGATCTCGCTGAGCGCCGCCCGCTCGCGAGCCGAGAGGTCCCGTCCATCGCTGCTGCGGACCGCTTGCGGCTGAGTCCGCGAGGCCAGGTTGACGTCCGCGGGACCGCGCGGCGGCGGTTCTTGATCGGGTTGGCCCGTGCTACCGGGTCGATAAGGGCCGAGCCGCCGCGCCAACGGAGTCTCGTCGTCGTGCATGGCGGCACGCGGGTCGGCATCGCCCGGCCAGGGCTCCGGCGGTGCCTCGTGACGGGGCTGGGCTTGGTGATGACCGGGGCCTTCGCGCCGAGTGGGGGCTTGAGCCAAGGGGCCCGCGGGTTGCTCGTCAGGCGTGCTGCCGCCGCCGGCCAGGTGCATGAGATCGGCGTGCTTCAAGGTGGCATGGATCGAGGCCAGCGCGGCATACAGCCCCTCATCGGCCGTGGTATCGGCGGCGTTGCAGACCCCGATGACCCGACCGTCGGCGCTGAACAGGCCACCGCCGCTGCGACCTTGCACCGGTCGACCGGCGACCTGCACATTGGCCGGGCCCAGGTACTTGTTGACCGAAACGATTTTGGTGGACTGCAACTGGGGATCGGCCCCCCGCGGACATCCAATCGCGACCACGGGCTGACCCACTTCCAGCACCGTGTTGGGTCCGGCTACCGGCATGGAAGGCAAACGGTGCGGGGTCTCGATGACCACCAGGGCCACGTCGGCCCGCAGGTCGTAGCCAATTACCTTGCCGGGTAGACCCCGCGGGGCGTCGTCGCCAAACAGATCGACCGACACCTGGCCGCGGCCTTGGTTGTCGCGGAACAGGTGACCGCAGGTTAGCACCAGGGCTTCGCCATCCAGGCTGTCGATGATGGTGCCCGAACCATTGGAATGGCCTTGGGGATCGTTAACGCGGATCCGCACGCTGGCGGCCATCGCCCGACGGGCCACATCCTCGGGAAAGCCACCGGCGGAGGAAGCCGTCTTGGCGGCTTGGGGTGTATGCGGGGGCATCGCGCCGCCATCGCGGCTGGAGGTCTGGGCCACCAAGCCGTGAGTCGCGCAAAACGCTTGCAAGCCAGCGGCGTTCATCGCGCCGACTTCGCGAGCGATCTCGCGGCCGCTTTCGACCACCACAAAGGTCGGGACGCCTTCAATCCGGAACTGGCGAGCCAGGTCGCGGGACTCATCCACCATGATCCTGCGAACGGGAATGCCCTGCTGAGCCAAGCCCTGGACGATGGGCTCCATCTGGCGGCAAGGGCCACAGTGCTGCGACGAGAATTGCAGCAGCATCCGCTCGGCGGCGGACAGCGACGTGGGGACCATCAGGCCGACGACCGCAGCGCAGACGACGACCACCAACGGTCCACACGGGACCGCACTCCGGATACGCATCCTTGCGTCCTCCGATGAGGGAATTCAGCGGGCCATGGACTTTGCCATCCCGGCAAGCGCCCGCCGTACGAGACTTGAAGAGCAGACGACCGACGAATCCGACGCGTCGCCTACCCCGATCCACCCCATCACCCGACTTGTGTCCCCCCGACGTCGGATGCCTGGTCGATCGCGGGCGAGAACATAGCCGCTGCCGAACTTGAGCGAAAGTCCAACTGTTTTTGAAGAAGTTTTGCTCGGCCCGTGGGCCCGTTGGCCGGAATCCAGGCGGTGACCGCCTGACCGCCGGGGCGATTGCCCCTTAGTAAGTGTGCTGGCTCATGGGGCTGCCACCAGGCCAGCTTCGCCGCCAGGGACCGACGCGGCTGTCGCTGGAGTAATAGGCTTCGGTGGCGATGCGGCGGTCGGGGTGATACTTGGCCCAACGGCCATTCCGCAGGCCCATGCTGTACTCGCCGCGTTGGGCCACCGATCCGTCGGGAAAGTACCAGGTCCAGTTGCCGTTGGGCTCGCCGTCCCAGTAGTCGCCCTCGGCGTGCAGGGTTCCCTCGGCATCGAAGTACCGCCAAGTCCCCGACTTCTCGCCGTCGTGATACATGCCCTGGGCGCTGACGTTGCCGTTCTCGTAATAAAAGGTCCACTCGCCGCTTCGCTCGCCTTCGCGATAGGTTCCACGACCCTGGAGCGAGCCATCGGGATACCGCAGGCTCCACTCGCCCACGCGCTGGCCCTCGACCGTGCGGCCTTCGCTCTTCAACTCGCGGCTGGCCCGTCGGTCCTGGCAACCCACCAAGGCCAGTCCCATCAGAATCACCAAGGTCAGACGCATGAGGTTGGCTCATGGGTAGGGGTTCGGGGGCAGAATCAACACGCGCGGCGATTCTTAAGGGGTGTCCGACTCGGCACTCTCGGCGGTCAGCCAGTCCAAATACGCTTGGCTGCCTCCCTCGATCGGCGTGACGATCAACTCGGGCACATCATAATGATGCACCTCGATCAGGGTATGCTCGATGTCGGTCACTCGCCCGGTGACGGTCTTGGCCAGGCACTGCCACTCCTGGCTGGTTTCGACTTGCCCCTGCCAACGGTAGACGCTGGTGATGGGGCCGACAATCTGGACGCAGGCGGCCAGACGTCGTTCAATCAGCGTCCGGGCAATCCGCTGGGCCGATTCCGACGAATCCGTGGTTGTGGTCACCACGCAGTGGGGACTGGGGCTCATGCTGCGGCTTCGGGCTGGAGTGGCATTCGGTCGAACGCGGCGCGGCTCACGCCCGGGTCCATGAATTGGGCGGGCGTGCCCAAGCATCCGAGGGAGCCAACGGGACTCCTCCTTTCAAATTAACCGCAAAGCGGGGTCTGGGGGAGGGAATGTTGGCTCGGCCGTGGGCATCTTCCTCTTAGAAGGACTGTGCCGATCACCCAACTTGGATGGGTGCTGGCAACCCCAGGCCGGTTGCCACCAGCGCGGTGCGACCGGCGAAGGCCACGCCCGGCGGGTTTCCCCCGCAAAACGATCTGGGCGAGGTTGGAGTTTTCGCCTAGGTTGCGCTCGGACCCAGCCGCTGAGGATTGCGGTGCCGGTCCCGAGAGCGTTTGTCCCGCAAGCCGGCCCCCCGACGGAGTCTGGCGACTTGCTCATCAAGAACAACCATGGCGATTGATCTGGAACCCGCACGCCCGACACGCACCAAGCGCTGGGCCCGTCCTCAACGGTCGGCGACTGCCGAAGGACCGCGGGTGTCGGGGACCGCTCGGTTTGTGGGATGGGCAGTGTTGGGGGCGGTGCTGTTGTGGGCGGCACTGCCGCCGTGGCCGCTGTCGGTGTTGGCCTGGGTCGCGCCGATCCCGTGGATTCTGTTGGCCACCGGCGAGCAGTGGCCGCGGTTTGGCGGCTTGCTTGTGTGGGCGGTGGGCTTTGGGTTTTGGCTGGCCGCGTTGCATTGGCTGCGGTATGTCCACCCGCTGATCTGGATTGGGTGGTTCGCTCTGTCGGCTTATCTGGCCGTGTACGTACTGCTGTTCGTCGGGCTGACCCGGCTGGCGGTTCGGCGGTATCGCGTGCCGGTGGTGCTCGCAGCGCCGGTGGTG